>CAZZZK010000376.1:0-2286 GCA_964658555.1 Vulcanimicrobiota bacterium
GCGCCGCTCTTCGATTCACCCGAGCGACCGTCGCCGTCGAGGCAAGAAATTTTCGTTCTCATCGCGCACGCGAATCGCGCGGAAGGCGTAGGATGGTCCGGCGAGGAGCCTCGGGCGACGTGGCTTCACAGCCGCGAGCCCCGTTGCGACGACGACGCCGGACGCCGCCTACACCTTCTCTATCTGATAGAATTCGAGCTCGACCGGGGTCTCGCGGCCGAAGATCGAGATGAGCGCGCGGACCTTCTCCTTCTCGGGCTGGATCTCGTCGACGATGCCCGTGAAATCGAAGAACGGGCCGCTCGTGACCTTGACGCGATCGCCTTTCGCGAAGTCGATCTTGAGCTTCGGCGTCTCGATGCCCATCTGCTTGAGGATGGTCTTCACTTCTTTTTCTTGCAGCGGGACGGGCTTCTCGCCGGCGCCCGGCGATCCGACGAAACCGGTAACGCCGGACGTGTTCCGCACGACGTACCAGGACTGATCGTCCATATCCATCTCGACGAGGACGTAGCCCGGGAAAACCTTCTTCGGGGTGATCTTCCGCTTACCGTCCTTGAATTCGACTTCGTCTTCCATCGGGACGAGCACGCGGAAGATCTTCCCCTGCATGTTCATCGAATGGATGCGCCGCTCGAGGTTCGCCTTCACCTTATTCTCGTAGCCGGAATAGGTGTGGATGACGAACCAATTCCGGCGGTCGCTGATCTTCGCGGCCGGGACCGTATCGACGGGAGTCGTGATCGGCTCGACGATCTCGATTTGATTTTTCACGGGTTCCCCTAGCGGTGGATGAGGCCGAAGATCAGCCCGAAGAGCTGATCGATCAGATAGGTATACAGCCCGACGAACACCACGAGGGCGATCGTCAGGACCGTCGCCGAGACCCATTCGGGGCGTGTCGGCCACGTGACGCGGCGCATCTCGGAGACGAGGTCCCGCACGAAGCGGTCGGCGCCCCGTTGACGGGCGGCCCGATCGGGGGCCTGCCGCGGAGCGGGCGGCCGTCCGGGACGGGTCGTCGTCCCCGTTCCGCCTGGTGACCTATTCATGCGATGGGTGCTCCTCGTCCGAATATCTGGCAGGGCGGACAGGACTCGAACCTGCAACCGACGGTTTTGGAGACCGCAACTCTACCAATTGAGCTACCGCCCTACGATCCTACTTGGTTTCCCGGTGCGCGCGCGTGCAACGGCAGAAGCGGCAATACTTCGAAAGTTCGAGGCGCTCGCTCGTGTTCTGCCGATTCTTCTGCGTGTTGTAATTGCGCCGCTTGCACTCTTGGCAGGCCAGCACGACCATGATTCGATTCTCTTTTTTCGCCATTTTCGATCCTAGGGAGCCGGGAACGACATAAAGAGAACGGACGCGCGGCCCGTTCGCAGGCCATGATAGCACGGCGCGGGCCGAGGCGCAAATGACCGTCGTGCGCTAGCATGGCGAGATGCCACTCGAAAGCGATGCCGCCTATACCTGCCCCTCCTGCTTCGAAGCGAATTTCGTCGCGGTCGACCCGAGCGGCGGCGCTCGGCAGCGCTTCGTCGAGGACTGCCCGGTATGTTGCCGGCCGATCGTCTTCGAGACGCGTTTCGATCGCGACGGGGACGCCGTCGTCGTCTCCGCCGATTCCGAAAGCTGACGTCGATCGCGCGTTCGAACTGCGAATCCGAAGTGCTCGCTAACATCGTTCGATTACCTATCCGTGCGATTCGCGCGTGCGCGTTTCGACGTGCCGCGCAGGGTCGCGATGCATGGGATTTCTCAGCGTTCGACGACGCGCGAACGTATACCGGAAAGTAAGGATACTGCGGCGACGACGACGTGCGAGCGCGCAGTTAACAAATAAACGTCATCGCGAATCGCGAATTTTTACTGCGGACGTTTATCGTAATCGTTAACGTCGGAATTTATTCGTCGCACACTAGGCTATTCGGTCGCGACCGCATAATGATGCACGCACAATGCCAAAATTAGAACGAGTTGCCAAAGAAATTAGTGAGATCGAAGGATTCGAAGTCGCACTTCGTCCACAACCCGGTGAAACTCCGGCGAAATCGATTCCGAGCTACAAACGGACGTATCAGCGCTGCGCGCGCAACAATCATACGGTGAAGGACTTTCTCCGCTTACGCATCGAGAAGGATTATCCGTCGCTCGCCGTCGACGTCTTACTCGCCGACGGCCGCGTCGCGACGGGCCGTACGACGCTGTCGCGCGTTCGTCAGTCCTACTCATAGCCGAACCGCATCCTTCGGTAAATCGGCACGCCGGCGTGCCGATTTTTTT
>CAZZZK010000377.1:0-1626 GCA_964658555.1 Vulcanimicrobiota bacterium
TGCTCGCCTTCATGCTCGTGCCGCTCGGCATCGTCGGGTTCGAGTACATTCCGCCCGTGCAACGCGGCGAGGTCTACATCACCGCGACCTATCCGAACGGCACGCCGCTCGAGACGACGCGCACGGGGATCCTCGCGATCGAACGCATCGTCGACGCGAGCCCGGTCGTCACGGCCGAGACGGCGCTCGCGGGCGCCTACGTCGGCAATCTGCCCGGCTACGTCAACGACGGAACGATCGGCCAGGTCCACGTCTTTCTCAAACCGGGTGCGATCGGCGACACGCAGTCGTGGAGCGACGACATCCTGCGGCAGGCTCGCGCCGCCGTGCCGGCCGCGCAGATCGTCGCGATCCCCGCGACCGATACGTCGGGCGGCATCGCGCAGCCGATCGACGAGGTGATCACCGCGACCGGTACGCGCGATCCCGATACGTACGCGCCGCAGGTCGCCGATGCGATGCGCCGTGCCGCGGGCGCGACGAACGTCACGACGACGTCGACCGGCCTCTCGCCGCAGGTCGATATCGAATTCGATCGCAACAAGGCGCGCGCGCTCGACGTCTCGATCGGTACCGCATCGACGGCCGTCCGCGCGGCGTTCGGCGGCGTCATCGCGACGCAGTTCACGGGCGCGAACGGTCTCGAGGACGTGCAGGTCATCTATCCCGAACGCGATCAGAAAGATCTCGCGGCGATCGGAGCGATCCCGATCCGCGCGAACGGCGGCGGGATCGTGCACGTCGGCGACGTCGCGCGGATCGTAAACGCGCCGGCGCCGCCGCTGATCGCGCGCATCAATCGCCGCAGCGTCGTCTACGTCGGTGCGAACGTCGCCGGCGGGACGGCGCTCTCGAACGTGCAGAACGCGTTCAACCGCAACGTCGCGGCGCTGCATCTCCCGAGCGACATCGTCGTCTCCCCGGTCACCGGCGGCAATCAGCAGAACGTGAGCAATACGATCCTCGGGATGAGCGTCTCGCTCGTGCTCTCGATCGCGCTCGTCTACCTGCTGATGGTCGCGCTCTACGATAGCTACCGGACGCCGTTCGTCATCATGTTCAGCGTCCCGGTCGCGGTCGTCGGCGCGCTGGGCGCGCTCGCGCTCACGCACCAAACGCTCAACCTCTTCAGCTTCATCGGCTCCGTGCTGCTCGTCGGCCTCGTCTCGAAGAACGGCATCCTGCTCGTCGATTTCGCGAACCGGCTGCGGGCGGGCGGGATGGACGCGATCGACGCCGTTCGCGAGAGCGCGCTCGAACGGTTCCGGCCGATCGTGATGACGACGCTCGCGATGATCGCTGGCATGCTGCCGCTCGCGCTCGCGCTCGATCCGGGCTCGGAAGCGGAGCGTTCCCTCGGCACGGTCGTCATCGGCGGCCTGACGAGCTCGCTCTTCCTGACGCTCCTGATCGTGCCGATCGTCTACCTGCGCTTCGCACCGCGCTCGCGCGGGTCGCGCGCGCGCGGAGGGCAGCAGCAGATGCCGCTCCCGCTCGAGCGTCCCGCCGACGCCCGCGTCTGATCTCGAGGCCGCTTCGGACGTCGCCGTCGCGTTACGCGACGTTCGACGGCCGTCGCGCCGCGGCGCGTATTGCGTTCGCGAAACGGCGTTCGTTCTCGAGTTC
>CAZZZK010000377.1:1636-2282 GCA_964658555.1 Vulcanimicrobiota bacterium
AACTCGTCAGCCCGTCGGAAGGCCGTTCGGCGTCCGTCGGGCGAGCGTTCTTCACGTCGGTCAAAAGTTCTCGACGGAGTTTCGCTTCGAATCCGTGCTTCACGAGTGCGAACCGTCGTACGGCACCTCGTGAGGCGCAGCGATGCGCGTCGCCCGGGCCGTATACCGCATCGTACGTGACGAGGCGATAGCCTTCGTCACGATCGCTACGCGCGCCGCACCGTCGCCGTCCGTTCGGACCGTACGACGAGCCTCGGACGGCGATCGGCATGCAGCCCGATCTCGAGTTCGTTGCCGAGGCGCAATTCGCGATCGACGCGGCGCGGGTCGCGCAGTTCCGCTCCGAGTTCGACGAGCGCGAGCGAGACCGCGGCTCCGGCCGCGGTGCGCATGATGACGATCCCGAGCGCGTCGCTGCGGTCGACGATCGTCCCCGCGTACGTGTCGCCCGGCCGCAGCGGTACGGGGCGTCCGTCGACGCAGATCGTGATCTCGTCGCCCGCGGGCTGACCGTCACGCTCGACCACCTCGGCGAGGACACCACCGACCGCAGCCGGGCCGACGCCGTCGTGGCCGCGTACGGCACGGTCCTGGACGCCCTGCACGACGCGGGCCTGACCCAGCGGCTCGGCCCGCTCACCGCCCG
>CAZZZK010000378.1:0-2280 GCA_964658555.1 Vulcanimicrobiota bacterium
CGGATCGAAGCGGGCACGCTGCGCCTCGGCGACGAGGTCGCGTTCGCACCGGGCGCCCGCCGCGCGCGCGTCACGTCGTTCGTCACGTGGCCGTTCCCGGACACGAAGCGGCAGGCGCGTGCCGGCGAGTCGGTCGGCTTCACGCTCGACGCGCCGCTCTTCGTGGAACGCGGCGACGTCGCGGCGGAGTCGGGCGATATCCCGGCGCCGACGAATCGCTTCCGCGCGCGACTGCTCTGGCTCGGGACGCGGACGCTCAGCCCGAACGCGCGCCTCAAGATGCGCGTCGGAACGCGCCTCGCGAACGTCGAAGTCGAACGCTTCGAGCGGATCGTCGATCTGACGACGCTCGCGGAACGCGACACGGCGCTCGCCGAGACGAACGACGTCGTCGACGTCGTGCTGCGCAGCCGCGAGACGCTCGCGCTCGACACCGTCGAGCGATATCCCGGTCTCGGGCGCTTCATCCTCATCGACGGTCTCGACGTCGTCGCCGGCGGCACGATCCGCGAGACGTTCCCGCTCATGCGCGCGACCGACGTCGTCGCGGCGGGACACGAGCTGCGGCCCGAGGTGCGCGCCGCGCGCAACGGTCATCGCGGCGCGATCGTCTGGCTGACGGGGCTGCCGGGTGCCGGAAAATCGACGATCGCGATGGCGCTCGAGCAGCGCCTCTTCGAGCGCGGCATGCAGACCTACGTTCTCGACGGCGATAACCTGCGGTCGGGTCTCAACCGCGATCTCGCGTTCTCCGATACCGACCGCTCGGAGAACGTCCGACGCCTCGGCGAAGTCGCGGCGCTGTTCGCGGACGCCGGTATCGTCACGATCGTCGCCGCGATCTCGCCCGCGCGCGCCGACCGTGCCGAGGCGCGGCGCGCCGGAGGCGAGCGCTTCATGGAAGTGCACGTCGCGACGAGCGCCGACGTCTGCGAGGCGCGCGATCCGAAGGGACACTACGCGAAGGCGCGCGCGGGCGATCTCCCGGGCTTCACCGGCATCGCGGGCACGTACGAAGCGCCGCTCGCGCCGGAGCTCGCGATCGATACCGAACGTCTCTCGCTCGCCGATGCCGTCGCGACGATCGTGCGCGCGCTCGCGCCGCGCATCGCGCTCGACGCGGAGCCGCTCGCCGCGATCTAGAACGCGCGCGCCATGACGCACGTGAAATGGCTCGAGCGGCCGCAAGAGCACGACTACACCGCGGCCGACACGTATCTCCGGCTGACGCACAAACCTTCCGAAGCGAGAGCGCTCTCCCGAAAACTCGAGAAGGCGAAGATGACCGAATTCGCCGCGAAGGACATCTTCCGCGCGTCGGGGCTCTCGCTGCTTGGCGTCAGCAACGGCCACGTGAAGAAAGACCGGGCCGCGATCGATCGCGGCGACGCGCTCTCGCCGCTTCTCCTGCGCCGCGACGCGGAAAACGCGAAGGTGATCATCGCGGACGGCTATCACCGGCTGTGCGCCGTCTACGCCGTCGACGAAGACGCGATCATTCCGTGTAAGATCGTTTAGGCGGCCGCTTTCGGGCGACCGCCGGCGCTACGCGATCTCGAAGATCGTCACGCCGCTGCCGCCCTCGTCGGCGTTGCCGTACCGCACGCCCGCGATGCCGCGCCGGTCCTTGAGCCACTCCTGCAGCCCGCGGCCGAGCAGCCCCGTCCCCTTGCCGTGGATGAGCCGCAGCGGCGACATCCCGAGCAGCGCGGATTCGTCGATCCACTTATCGACCAGCGGCTCCGCCTCGGTGAAGCGCTTGCCCCGTACGTCGAGCTCGGTCTTCGCGGCGGTGGCCGCATCGAGCTGCACCTGGCCCGCCTTCGCTTCCGCCGCCGGCTTCGGACGCGGCGCCGACGCCGCGCGCAGGACGATGCGGACGCCCTTCTTCGGCACGACCGTCTTCATCGAACCGATCGCGACGAGCACGCCGTCGCCGAAGTCGTCGACCACGACCCCGTCGCTGCCGAGCGATTCGACGTGCACGCGATCGCCGATCGCGACGCCCGCTTTCGCCTGCGGCGCGCGCTGCTGCGGCGGAATCGCCGCCGGGCCGTCGAGGCCGAGATCCTTATGGACGCCGTCGATCACGCGCCCGAGGAGCGCCGCCTGTCCCGCGGTGACTTTCGTGCGGCCCGTGCCGATCCGTTCGCGCTGACGGCGCTCGAGTTCGGCCGTGAACTCGCGCAGCGCGCGGCCGATCCGCTCGTCGGCCTGACGGGCGAGCGTGCGGCGTTCGCGTTCGAGCGCGTCCGTCTTCTGACGCGCGCTCGCCTCGAG
>CAZZZK010000379.1:0-2272 GCA_964658555.1 Vulcanimicrobiota bacterium
GCATCCATGGCAACCGTATCGACCGTCGCGACGGCGGGATAAAGGCCCGGCCGCGCGCGGCGTGACAGCAGAGGCGATGGTCGCTCGAAGCCTCGTGCGCGGCATCGGTCTGCGCGGCGCCGTCGCGCTCAACGTCATCTCGATGATCGGCATCGGACCGCTCATCACGATCCCGCTCGTCCTCGGCGCGCTGCACGGCCCGCTCTCGCTCGCGGGCTGGATTCTCGGCGCCGGGCTCGCGCTCTGCGACGGGATGGTCTGGGCCGAACTCGGTTCGCTCTATCCGGGCTCCGGCGGCACGTACGGCTACCTTCGCGAGGCGTTCGGACGCGAACGCGTCGGGCGGCTCCTCGCGTTCCTCTTCGTCTGGCAGACGATCTTCGTCGCGCCGCTGAACCAAGCGACGGGCTACATCGGCTTCGCGAACTACGCGGGCTATCTCGTCCCGGCGCTCGCCCATTCGCAGACGGCGACGCGCGGCGTCGCGATCGTCGTCGGGCTGTTGACGATGCTCCTACTCTACCGCGGCATCGGAACGATCGCGAGGGTCGGCATCGGATTCGGCGGCGTCGCGATCGTCACGCTCGGCTGCGTGATCGCGGGTTCGTATGCGCGCTTCGTTCCGGCGCACGCCGTCCGGCTCGGCGCGCACGATTCGCTCTCCGCAGGTCTGCAGGCGGGGCTCGGTCAGGCACTCATCATCGCGATGTACGATTATCTCGGCTACAACCAGTCGAGCTGCGTCGGCGACGAAGTGCGGGATCCCTCGCGCACGATCCCGCGCTCCATCTTCATCGCGATCGGCCTCGTCGCGACGCTCTACGTCGTCATGCAGATCGGGATCCTCGGTGCGGTTCCGTGGCAATCGGTCGTACCGCTCGGCGACGGCTCGCTGCCGCCGCTCGGCCAGCACCTCGCCTCGGCGATCGTCGAGCACGCGTTCGGCCGTCCGGCGGCGATCGTCGTCACGGCCCTCGTGCTCGTCACGGCGCTCGCGTCCGTCTACGGAAATCTGCTCGGCTACTCGCGCGTGCCGTTCGCCGCGGCGGTCGACGGCGTCTTTCTCAAACCGTTCGCGCACGTCGAGCCGCGCCACCGGTTCCCCGACGTCTCGCTCGTCGTCATGGGGCTCATCGCCCTGCCGGCGTGCCTGTTCCCGCTCGATGCGATCATCAACGCGCTGACGGCCGGGATCGTCATCGTCCAATCGCTCGCGCAGATCGCGGCGCTGGTCGCGCTCCGCTCGCGCGGCGTGCGCGCGCCGTATCGGATGTGGCTCTATCCGTTGCCGGCGGGCCTCGCGCTCCTGGGCTGGTGCTTCATCTTCCGGTCCTCGGGCGTGCCCGCGATCTCGCTCGGCGTCGCGAGCGTCGCGCTCGGAGCGGTCGTCTTTCTCGGCTGGGCGCGCAGCCGTCGCGAGTGGCCGTTCGCGCCGAGAGAGGTCGCGACGTAGGCGCCCTAGGTCGCGTCGTCCTCGAAGACGCGTCGTGCGATCGAGAGCGCCGTTCCGGCGGTCGGCCATCCGGAGTAGAACGCGAGATGCGTGATGAGCTCGACGATCTCGTCGCGCGTCACGCCGTTCTGCAGCGCGCGCTCGAGATGGAACGGCAGTTCGTTCGTGCGATAGAGCGAGACGAGGCTCGCGACCGTCACGAGACTTCGATCGCGCGGCGAGAGGCCCGGCCGCATCCAGACGTCGTCGAAGAGAACCTCGTCCGTGATCTTCGCGAGTGCGGGTGCGACGTCGCCGAAGGCATCGCGGGCGGACGTCGATCTACCCGGCATGCGTCGTACGCTCGGCCGCGAGGTATTCGTCGTCGGTGACGGGCGCGAGCCACGCGACGGCCGCGCCGTCGAGCGTCTCGTTGACGGCGAGATGCGACATCGCGGTCGTCGACGTCGCGCCGTGCCAATGCTTCTCGCCCGGCGGGCACGACACGACGTCGCCGGCGCGAATCTCCCGGGCGGCGCCGCCCTCCGACTGCGTCCACCCGACGCCGCTCAGCACGACGAGCGTCTGCCCGAGCGGGTGCGTGTGCCACGCGCTGCGCGCGCCCGGCTCGAAGGTGACGGTCGCGCCCGCGACGCGTCCGGGGGCGTCCGTCGCGAACGGTGCGTCGATGCGCACCGAACCCGTGAAATTCTCGGCGGGCCCTTTTTTCGACGGCACCGAGCCGCCGCGTTGGATGGTCATGTTCGAGAGTTCCCTTTCGTATGTGACGATCGCGCTTCAGCGCATCGTGTAGTGTGACGATCGCGCTTCAGCGCATCG
>CAZZZK010000380.1:0-2263 GCA_964658555.1 Vulcanimicrobiota bacterium
CGCACGAGAACGCGCGTCGAGACCCCTTCGCATTTTCCCGGACAGGACCGACCCGTGTCAGAGCAGCGACCGATCACGCCGATGAGCATCATCGCACGCAACCTCGAGGAGCTCCATCGTCGCGCGACGGCGGGATCCGCGCCGTTCGAGGACCCGCGCTTCGTCGAGACGCTCGCGGCGACGGCCCGCATGGCGACCGGCCTCGACGCCTACCTCTCCGCCTCGAGCACCCCCGAATCGGGCGTGCTCGCGGATCTGGTGCGCGATACCGCCGCCCGCGACTGGACGCGGCTCTACGCCGCGGGCGAGACCGCGATCCCGCTCGAACGCGAGATGGTCTCGGGCCACGTCGAAGGGCAGTTCCTCAAGCTGCTGATCCATGCGATGCGCGCGACGCGCGTCCTCGAGATCGGGCTCTTTACCGGCTACTCGGCGCTCGCGATGGCGGAGGCGCTGCCGAGCGACGGGCGGCTGATCGCCTGCGAGATCGATGCCTACGCCGCGGGCGTCGCGCGGCACTGGTTCGACCGCTCGCCGCACGGCGGCAAGATCCGGATCGAGCTCGGCCCCGCGATCGATTCGCTCGAACGCTTGCGGGCCGCGGGCGAGACGTTCGATCTCGTCTTCATCGACGCCGATAAGGCGCAGTACGCCGCCTATCTCGAGATCGTCGTCGGCGGCGGGCTGCTCGCGGACGCCGGACTCGTCTGCGTCGACAATACGCTGCTGCAGGGCGAACCGTACCTCGCCGGACCGCAGACGGAGAACGGACGCGCGATCGCCGAGTTCAACCGGTTCCTCGCCGCCGATCCGCGTGTGGAACAGGTCATGCTGCCGATTCGCGACGGGCTGACGCTCGTCCGGCGCGCCTCGCCGTGATCGCTGCCCGCTCGCCGCTGCCGAAGACGGTCGCGACGCTCGCGGCGCTCGCCGCCCTCGCGCCGCTCAGCGTTTCGATCGTCGGCTACGGCATGCTCGCCGGGGCGCTCCGCGCGGCGCTCGGTCCGCGCCGCGCGCGTACGGCGCGGGGCGCCCGCAAGACCGTCCTTATCAGCGGCGGCAAGATGACGAAGGCCCTGCAGCTCGCGCGCTCGTTCCACGCGGCGGGGCACCGCGTCGTCCTCGTCGAGAGCGAGAAATACTGGGTGACGGCGCACCGGTTCTCGCGCGCCGTCGACCGCTTCCACACCGTGCCGTCGCCGGGCTCGCCCGGCTACGTCGACGCGCTGATCGACGTCGTCGTGCGGGAGCGCGTCGACGTTTACGTACCGGTCTGCAGCCCCGTCGCGAGCCGCTTCGATTCCGAAGCGATGCCGCGGCTCGCGCCGTTCTGCGAGGTCGTGCACGTCGGCCCCGAGACGATCGCGGATCTCGACGACAAGGACGCGTTCGCGCGGGCTGCCGCGTCGCTCGGACTGCGCGTCCCCAAGTCCGTCCGCGTGACGGATCCCACGGACGTGCTCGATTTCGATTTCGCCTCCGAACGGCGCCCGTACATCCTCAAGAGCATCGCGTACGACTCGATCCGGCGCCTCGATCTCACCCGGCTCCCGCGGCCGACCCGCGCCGAGACCGAGGCCTTCGTGCGCTCGCTGCCGATCTCGCCGAGCAATCCGTGGGTCATGCAAGAGTTCATCGCGGGGACCGAATACTGCACGCACGGGACGTTGCGCGCGGGAGAACTGCGCGTGCACTGCTGCTGCCGTTCGTCGCCGTTCCAGATGAATTATCGGAGCGAGGACGTGCCGGAGATCGAGCGCTGGGTCCGCCGCTTCGGCGAAGCGCTCGCGCTGACCGGGCAGGCGTCGATCGACTTCATCGAAGCCGACGACGACGGCGAGATCTACGCGATCGAGTGCAATCCGCGCACGCATTCGGCGATCACGATGTTCTACGACCGTCCCGAACTCGCGGCCGCCTATCTCGGCGGCGCGCTCGCGGAAGCGCCGCTCGTTCCGAGCGCGTCGAGCCGCCCGACGTACTGGCTCTATCACGAACTCTGGCGCCTCGTTTCGTCGCTGCGCTCGCCGCGTCGAACGCTCGAACGCCTGCGGGTGATCGCGGGCGGTAAGGACGCCGTGCTCGACTGGCGCGATCCGCTGCCGTTCCTGATGCTGCATCACTGGCACGTCCCGCTCTTGCTGCTGCGCGATCTCCGCGAGCGCCGCGGCTGGCTGCGCATCGATTTCAATATCGGGAAGCTCGTTCTGGTCGGCGGCGATTGAGCGGCCCGCCCCTGCGCGTCCTGCAGCTCGTCGGCTCG
>CAZZZK010000381.1:0-2242 GCA_964658555.1 Vulcanimicrobiota bacterium
TCCGCACCGCGCGCTCGCTCGGCGCGCTCGGGATCGCGTTCTTCGATTACGACGCGACGCGACCGTCCGCATGGCGCGCGATCGCGGCGACGCCGTGGAACCCGACGGGCGCCGGTCCGCCGCCGCGCGCACGAGAGGCAAGCGCGGGCGTGCGGCGCATGTAGCACGGGATGCAGAAGACGGCGCTCGTCACGGGGATCACGGGACAGGACGGATCCTACCTCGCGGAATTATTGCTCGACAACGGCTATCGCGTCGTCGGGATGACGCGGCGCACGAGCACCGAGGTGCACGAACGCATCGAGCACCTCGTCGATCGCGTCGAGATCGTCTCGGGCGATCTGCTCGACCAGAGTTCGCTCACGTCGATCCTGCGCGCCGTGCGACCCTCCGAGTTCTACAATCTCGCGGCGCAATCGTTCGTGCCGACGTCGTGGAATCAGCCGGTGCTCACGGGAGAGTTCACCGCGCTCGGCGTGACGCGCGCGCTCGAAGCGGTCCGTAACGTCGATCCCGAAATCCGCTTCTATCAGGCGTCGAGCTCCGAGATGTTCGGAAAGGTTCAGGAGACGCCGCAGCGCGAGACGACGTCGTTCTATCCGCGCAGCCCGTACGGCGTCGCGAAGGTGTACGGTCACTGGATCACCGTGAACTATCGCGAGTCGTACGATCTCTTCGCGGTCAGCGGCATCCTGTTCAATCACGAGAGCGAACGCCGCGGCAAGGAGTTCGTGACGCGGAAGATCACGGACGGCGTCGCGCGGATCAAATTCGGTTTACAGCCGAAGCTCCATCTCGGGAACATCGACGCGCAGCGCGACTGGGGATTCGCGGGCGATTACGTGCGCGCGATGTGGCTCATGCTGCAGCACGATCGGCCGGAAGACTTCGTCGTCGCGACGGGCCGTACGCACACGGTGCGCGAGTTTTGCCGGCTCGCGTTCGATGCGGTCGGGCTCGATTATCGAGACTACGTCGTCGAGGATCCGCGCTTCATGCGGCCCGCCGAGGTCGATCTGCTCATCGGCGATCCGAGTAAGGCGAAGCGCGAGCTCGGCTGGACGCCGGCCGTCTCGTTCGAGCGGCTCGTCGAGCGGATGGTCGAGGCCGATCTCAACCGGCTGCGTTCGCTCGCGAGCGTCTGACGTGCGCGCGGAACGCTGAGGTTGCGAGCGCTCGTCACCGGCGGCAACGGATTCGTCGGCCGGCATCTCGTCGCGGAGCTGCGCGCGCGCGGCGAGGACGCGATCGTCGCGGGGCGCCCGGACGACGGGGAGGTCGACGTTCCGCTCGATCTCGCGCACGCGGAGAGCGTTCGCGCGGCGATCGTCGAGACGCGGCCCGACGTCGTCTTCCATCTCGCGGCGCAGGCGTTCGTCCCCGATGCGTCGCGCGCGCCGCTCGCGAGCTACGATACGAACGTCCTCGGAACGGCCCGCGTCGTCGAAGCGGTCCGCGCGTGCGGCGCGCCGCCGCGGCTCGTATACGTGAGCTCGGGCGAAGTCTACGGCGCGCAGCGCGGCGGCGACGCGATCGACGAGACGGCGCTGCCCGAACCGCTCACGGTCTACGCCGCGAGCAAGCTCGCGGGCGAGGCGATCGTGCTCGCATCCGCGCGCTCGTTCGGCGTCCGCGCGCTCGTAACGCGGGCCTTCAATCACGTCGGGCCGGGCCAGAGCGACCGGTTCGTCGTTCCCGCATTCGCGAAGCGGCTCGCCGCGATCGCGGCCGGCGGTCCGGCGCGCTTTCCGGTCGGCAATCTGTCGCCGCAGCGCGATTTCCTCGACGTTCGCGACGTCGTGCGCGCCTACGCCGATCTCGCGCGCGACGGCGGCGACGGCGAGACGTACAACGTGAGCAGCGGAACGGCGACGGCGATCGCCGACGTGCTGCGCACGCTCGTCGAGATCGCGGGCGTCGCGATCGACGTCGTCGAGGATCCCGCGCTCGTGCGTCCGGTCGACGTCCCGGTCATGCGCGGCGCGAACGGGAAACTGCGAGCGGCGACGGGCTGGCGCCGGACGATCCCGCTCGCCGACTCGCTGCGCGCGGTGTACGCCGAAGCCTGCGAGCGGCTCGCCGTCGCATGAACGCCGCGTATATCGAGATGATCGGCGGCGCGAGCGGCAACATGCTGCTCGGCGCGCTCGTCGACGCCGGCGCGGATCTCGGCGCGATCGAACGCGCGCTGCGCACGATCCCCGTCGACGGTTGGCGACTCGAACGCAGCCGCGTCGTCAAG
>CAZZZK010000382.1:0-2238 GCA_964658555.1 Vulcanimicrobiota bacterium
GAGCCGCGCGAGACGATCGCGGCGCTCGCGACGGCTCCCGGCCACGGAGCGATCGGCATCGTGCGCCTGAGCGGGCCGGCCGCGCTTCGGATCGCGTGCGGCATGACCCGTGGCGCGAAGTCGTTACGACCCCGCGTTGCCGAGCGGCGAGCGTTCGTCGCTCCCGACGGCTCGCTGATCGACGACGGGCTCGCGCTCTTCTTCCCGGGGCCCCAAAGCTACACGGGCGAGGACGTCGTCGAATTACACGCTCACGGATCTCCGGCCGTCGTACGGGAGCTGCTGATCGCGGCGTTTGCGGGCGGCGCGCGCATGGCGGCGGCGGGCGAATTCACGCGCCGTGCCTTCGAAGCGGGCAAACTCGATCTCATGGCGGCCGAGGCCGTCGCCGACGTCATCGCAGCCGAGCATCGCAGCACCGCGCGCGCGGCAGCGGCTCGCCTCTCGGGCGGCCTCGCTTCGCACATCGAACGTCTCGCGAGCGACCTCGCGGCGCTCGGCGAAGAGCTTGCCGCCGCGCTCGATTTCCCGGACGAGGTCGAAGCGCCGGCTCGATCGGAGTTTGCGAGCCGCATCGAGGCGGTGGACCGGTCGCTCGCCGATTTGGCCGGTTCGTGGGAACGCGGCCGAATCGTGCGCGAAGGCGTCTCCGTTACGATCGTCGGACCGCCCAACGCCGGGAAATCGTCGCTTCTCAACGGCTTGCTCGGGGACGAGCGAGCGCTCGTCTCGACGGTTGCGGGAACGACCCGCGACACGGTCGAGGAAACGGCGTCGCTCGGTCCGGGCGTCATGGCCCGGCTTATCGATACCGCGGGCCTTCGCGAGGCGGGCGATCCGCTCGAAGCGGCGGGCATCGCACGCAGCGAGGCGGCGCTCGCGACGGCTACGCTCGCCCTCGTCGTCGTCGACGGTTCGCGGCCGCTCGGTCCGGACGCCGTCTCCATTTTGCGGCGCACGCGGGAGCGGCCGCGGCTCGTGCTGTTCAACAAGTCCGACCTCGGGTCGGCCGGCTTCGAAGCCCGCGAGCCGGCCGAACGCGACGCGCTCGCCGGAAGCGCGCGCGAGCCGCTCGATATCGAGCGCATTCGGGCATCGCTCGCGCGGCTCGCGGGCGGCGCGAGTGAGGATCTCGCGCGGCCGCACCTCGGGACCGCGCGCCAAGCCGACGCCGTTTTCGAGGCACGGCGCGCGCCGTCGAGATCGACTTGGTCGCGGGCGACCTGTTCGCGGCGCGCGCTTCCCTCGCGCAGCTGACGGGGCGCGATGCGAGCGAAGCGGTCCTCGACGGCATCTTCGCGCGCTTTTGCGTCGGCAAGTAGTGATACGATGCGGGTCATGAACCAGATTGGCGACGACGCGGGCGTCATCGTCGTCGGCGGCGGCCACGCGGGGGTCGAGGCGGCGCACGCCGCGGCAAGCATGGGCGTCGCGACCATCCTCATCACGGGCGACGCCGAACGCATCTGCACGCTCGCGTGCAATCCGTCGATCGGCGGCAGCGCGAAGGGCCAACTCGTGCGCGAGATCGACGCGCTCGGCGGCGCGATGGCGCGCATCATCGATCGCTGCGCGCTGCACGTGCGCTTCCTCAACGAGTCCAAGGGGCCGGCGGTGCGCGCGCTACGGGCGCAAGCGGACAAAGCGAGTTACGTGCGCGTGACGACCGAACTTTTGCGCGCGCTGCCGCAGCTCACGATCGTCGAAGGGCTCGTCGAAGATCTCGTTCTCGAGGCGGGCGCGGTGCGCGGCGTCGTTACCTCCGACGGCCGGACGTATCGAGCGCGGCGCGTGGTGCTCGCGACCGGGACGTTTCTCGGCGGGCGCATCTTCCGCGGAGAATTTTCGCAGGCCGCGGGCCGCCTCGGCGAACCGCCCGCACTCGCGCTCGCGCAAACCTTACGGCGAGTCGGTTTCCCGACGGGCCGGCTCAAGACGGGAACTCCGCCGCGCGTCGACGGTCGCTCCCTCGATTACGCGGCGATGCGCTATCAAGCGCCGAGTTCCGTGCCGCTCGCGTTTTCCTATCGCAGCGCCCCTGCGTTTGCCGGGCCGCAATTGCCCTGCCATATCGTGACGACGAACGCGCGCACGCACGCGCTCGTGCGCGACAACCTGCACCGCTCCCCGCTGTACGGCCTCGATCTCATCGCCGGGATCGGGCCGCGTTACTGTCCGTCGATAGAAGATAAAGTAGTTAAGTTTTCTCACAATCCGTCGCATCTCGTCTTCGTCGAA
>CAZZZK010000383.1:0-2219 GCA_964658555.1 Vulcanimicrobiota bacterium
CGACGATATTGTCGCCGTCGCGAGCGGCGATCGGCACGACGGCCGCCGGCACGACGGCGATGCGATCGAGCACGCGCGCGAGCTCCGTGCGGATCTCGCGATAGCGCGCGTGCGAGTACGCGACGCGGTCCATCTTATTGATCGCGACGACGACTTGCTCGACGCCGAGGAGCTCGAGCAGCAGCGCGTGGCGCCGCGTCTGTTCGCCGACGCCTTCGGCGGCGTCGACGACGAGCAGCGCCGCATCCGCATCGGAGGCTCCGGTCACCATATTGCGCAGGAACTCTTCGTGGCCGGGCGCGTCGATCAGGACGATCTCGCGTTCGGGGAGCCGCAGCCAGATGCGCGTCGTATCGATCGTGATCGCCTGATCGCGCTCGCTCTGCAGCGCGTCGAGCACGAACGACCATTCGAACGGCACGCCGCGCCGCTCGCTCACGATCCGCAGCTCCGCGACCTTGCCGTCGGGCAGATTGCCGGTATCGTGCAGCAGCCGCCCGATCAGCGTCGATTTGCCGTGATCGACGTTGCCGACGGTGACGACGCGCAACTGTTCGCCGAGGGCGATCTCTTCGAGCGTCGGCATCACATGTATCCCCCGGTGCGCAGGCGCTCGAAGGCGTCCTCGGTCTCGTTATCCATCAGCCGGCCGGCGCGTTCGGGCGCCTTCGTCGCTTCGAGTTCGGCGATGATCTGCTCGATGCTCGCCGCATCGGAATCGATCGGAGCCGTAATGTTTTTCTCGCCGAGCGAGCGATAGCGTTTCCCGTTCCGCGAGAGGTAGAGCGGCACGATCGGGATGTTCTCGCGCAGCGTGTAGCGCCAGATATCGATCTCGGTCCAATGCAGCAGCGGGTGGACGCGCACGTGCGCGCCGTCCGGAATCTCCGTGTGGTACACGTCCCAGAGTTCGGGCGGCTGGCGGACGACGTCCCACGATCCGTCGGCGGCGCGAGGACTGAACACGCGCTCCTTCGCGCGCGTCGCCTGTTCGTCGCGACGGATCCCGGCGATGATGCCGCGATATCTGCCGCGCTCGACGAGCGTCCGCAGACCGGCCGTCTTACGGGCGGCCGCGCGCGTCGCGGGCGGCAGCGTCGGATCCATCTCGGATTCGGGCGGACACATCTGATCGAGGAGATCGAGATCCCACTCCCGCGCGATCCGGTCGCGGAACGCGTAGACTTCCGGGAGCTCCATCTCGGTATCGAGCAATCCGACCGGGAAGGGGACGCTGCCGAAGAACGCCTTGCGCGCGAGCCAGAGCAGCGCGGTGCTGTCCTTCCCCATCGACCACAGCATGAAGAGCGGCGTCAGGCGGAAGTACGCTTCGCGGATGATTGCGATCGACCGCGCCTCGAGTTCGTCCAGGAGATCCACGGTCAGGGGCCTTTCTCGGGCGGCGAACCGTCGGGCGACGCGCCGTCGTGCGGCGCGTGCAGCCCGCATTCGCTCTTCGCGAAGCCCGCCCAGCGGCCGGCGCGGACGTCTTCGCCCGCGACGATCGCGCGGGTGCAGTGCGTGCAGCCGACGCTCGGGTAGCCGACGTCGTTGAGCGGGTTATACGGCACGTCGTTGCGCGTGACGTAGGACCACACGTCGCCGTCGTTCCAGTCGGCGAGCGGCGCGATCTTCATCCGGCCGGCGTCGTCGCGCCCTTCGAACGACGCGTGCTCGCGCGACGCGCCGCCGGTCCGGCGAATTCCGGTGATCCACGCATCGTAGTCGGCGAGGAACGCGTGCTGCGGCCGGACCTTGCGAAGATCGCAGCACGCGTCGGGGTCGCGCGCCCAGAGTGCTTCGCCGTACCGCGCGTTCTGCTCCGCGACGGAGAGCTCCGAGCGGACGGCGATCGGTTCGATGCCGTACCGTTCGCGCACGCGAGCGACGAGATCGTACGTCTGCGGAAAGAGCAGTTCCGTATCGAGATAGTAGACGGGCACCGCGGGATCGATGCGCGAGAGCATGTCGAGCAGCACCATCCCCGTCGGGCCGCCGAACGAACACGCGAGGACGAGCTTGCCCGGATACGTGCGCGCGGCATCGCGGAGGATGCGCTCGGCGTTCTCGGATCGCCGCGACGTCGCTCCGCGCGAGATCATCGGAGCCGCGATCCCGGCAGCGCCGCGGGCCGCGCCGGCGAGCCGGTGCCGGACGCGCGAGGGAGACGGCGCGGGCCGCGCCCGGGTCGCGCGCCGAGCGACGGCGACGGCGGACGG
>CAZZZK010000384.1:0-2211 GCA_964658555.1 Vulcanimicrobiota bacterium
GAGCCGCCAGGCCGAGGCCGCCGGCCTCGCCCGCCATGTCAGATTTCTTGGTTTCCTACCCGAGAGTGATCTGCCGCTCGCCTACCGTGCCGCCGACCTCAACGTGGTGCCCAGCCGGACACTCGAAGGCTTCGGCCTCGTCGCGCCCGAGGCGATGGCGTGCGGCGCGGTCGTGCTCGCATCGAACGCCGGGGCGCTGCCCGAATCGACGCGCGGCGCGGCGACGCTGCTGGACCCGCGGGATCCGGCGGCGTGGGCCGCGGCGATCGCGCGCGTCGTACGCGAGCCCGCATTCGCGGACGAGCGCCGAGCCGCCGCGCTCGCGGCGTTCGCGAACGACGACCGCTCGCGCTTCGGGCGCGAGATGGCCGGCTTGCTCGTCGACGTCGGGGACACGGCCGCGAGCGGGCGGCCCGGCCGCGGCTGCTCCGACGAGTATCGCCGGACGCGGTCGAATTAGCCGGCGCGGTCGACGACGTTCGTTCCGTGCGCGGCCCGGTCGACGGCGTTCGCATCGGCGGCCGCTCGTTCCGCGGCATCCCGCGACGCGAGCGTCGCGATCGTATCGACGCACGCCGCGAAGCGCTCCTTGAATCGCGCAGGCGCGAACGTCTCGGCGTGCGCGCGCAGCCGCTGCGGATCGTAGCGCGCGGCGTCGAAATCCGCGAGCACCCGGGCGAGCGATGCCGGCGTATGCTCGCCGAAATGTTCGCCCGTCACGCCCGGGACGATCGTCTCGAGCGCGCCGCCGCGCCCGTACGCGATCGCGGGACGGCCGGCGGCGTTGGCCTCGAGCGGGACGAGCCCGAAATCTTCCTCGCCGGGTAAGACGATCGCGCGCGCGCGCGCCATCAGGCCGCGCAGATCGGCATCCGAGACGGCGCCGAGAAACTCCGTCTTCGAAGCGCGCGCCCGAGCTTCGAGCGCCGCGCGCGCGGGGCCGCTTCCGACGATCTTGAGCGGGACGTTCGCGAGGCGGCACGCGTCGATCGCGAGATCGATGCGCTTGTACGAGAGCAGCCGCGAGACGACGAGCGCGTACGAGCCGCCGCCCTCGCCGACCGCGAAGCGCTCGACGTCGACCGGGCACGGCACGACGAATGCTTCACGACCGTAATACGTGCGGATCCTCGCCGCGACGTTGCGCGAGTTCGCGATGAAAGCCGTCGGCCGTTCGGCCGCACGCCGGTCCCAATCGACGAGGCGCTTCACGATCGGCCGGGCGACCCGGCCGACGCCGAATCCGCCGACGTAGCGCTCGTAATCGAACGCGAAGCGGCTGACCGTGTGGATGTAGCAGACGTGTACGCCGCCCGGCGGCACGCGGACGCCCTTCGCCCACGCCGTCGTCGTGCTGACGATCAGATCGTAGGCCGAGAGATCGAACCGTTCGAACGCCGCCGGGTAGAACGGCGCGAGAAAGCGGAATGCCCGGCTCGCGAAGGGCAGCCGCTGCAGGAACGAGGTTCGGACGCGAGCCGGATCGACGAGATCGCCCGTCGCACGCGGATCGCAGATCGACGTGTAGACGGGCGCCCCGGCGTAGAGATCGGCGACGTGCCGGAAGACGCGTTCCGCACCGCCGCGCTGATTGAGATAGTCGTGGACCAGCGCGACGCTGCGAGCTCCCGCTACGACCCCCGCGCGGCCGCCGGCTGCTGGCGCGGAAGCACGAGCGCGACGATGTACCGCTGCAGATACTGCTTCGCGATCCGCTGCAGATCGGCCGCCGACGTCGCGTCGAGCGCGGCGACCGCGGCGTTCATGGAATCGGGCCCGAGCCCTTGCTCGCCGAAGGTGCCCAGGAGATACGAGCGATCCGAGAGCGTGATCGAATTGTTCAGGAATTGACCTTTCGCCTGCGCCTTGTAGCCCGCTAGCTGGGTCGCGCCGATCGGCTTCGTGGCGAGCGAACGCGAGACCAGGAGCAACTCGCGCAATGCGAGCGACGGATCGACGAGCGTTCCGTTCACGTAGACGACGAGACTCGCGGGCGTCGAATCATAGAGGTAGAGCGCGCCGACCGATTTCTCGACGAAGCCGAGCGAGGTCGCGCTGTCGCGCTCGAACGCGGCCGAGAGCAGCGACTGCATGACGAGCATCGGGCCGAAATCCGCGCTTCCGGGCGACGGCGCGGCGTAGCCGACGACGACCCACGGCGCGCCGATGTCGCGATGCGCGATGATCCGCGTCGCGCCCGCCGGGAGCGTC
>CAZZZK010000385.1:0-2205 GCA_964658555.1 Vulcanimicrobiota bacterium
GCATGGCGACCGGCAGCCGCCACACGACGTTCCCGATCCCTAGGCCGATCTGCAGGACGACGAGCGCGCCGCCCGCGACGGCGAAGCCGCGGACGCGCCGGGACGCGTGCTGGAGCGCCGCGCGAATCGCGACGATCGCTACGACCGCGAACGTCCCGGCGGCGATGCGATGGAGCATCTGGACGAACTGCGCGCCGTTCCCGCCGAGCCACGTGCCGTCGCAGCTCGGGAACGTTCCGCAGGCGAGGCCGGCGTAGCTCGAGCTCACGTACGCGCCCAGACACATCGTCGCGAACGCGCAGAGCGCCGCGAGGCCGAGGAGCGGCACGGCGGGCGCCGGAGGGCCGGCACGCAGGGCGCCCATATCGCCCGGCTGCGGGGCGACGATCGCGAGGATCGCGAGCGTCGTGAGGGTCGCGAGCAGCGCCATCCCCATCGCCCAGTGCAGCATGACCGAGAGCGGGCTATTCGCGAGCAGGACCGTCGCGCCGCCGAGCGAGACTTGGATCACGAAGATCGCGCCGAGCGCGACGAGGACGCGGGTGACGCCCGCGATGCGATCGCGCACGCGAAATCCGGCGACGATCGCGCCGACGACGACGAAGCCTTCGACGAACGCGACGAGGCGATGCGACCATTCGAGGATGACGCCGCCGTGGAGCGACGGCACGAGTTCGCCGCGGCAGAGCGGCCAATCCGGGCAGGTCAGGCCGGCATCGTTGATCCGCACCCAACTTCCGAGGATGGCGATTGCGAAGGCGAGTACGGCGCTCGCCAGCGCCAATCCACGAAACATTCTCACGATTTTTCCAAGTATATCTTCGGCGTGTTGCCGCGAACAACGACTTTGGGGTTGCGGTCGCCCGTTCCGCCCGCGGTCCGTGGGGTTCTCTTGCCCGCGCCGCGAGGCCGCGGAACGCTCGCCGCGAAGCCGTCGTCTCGATGAGAACGCTCGCCGCGCTCGGCGTGCTGCTCCTGGCGCTGACCGGCTGCCGAGAAGTTCGCGTGAAAGCCTACGCGCAAGGGACGACCCGCGAGACGGGGCCCGATCGCGTCGTCGTCGTGCGCGACGTTCGTGGGCTCGAGGCGCTCGGGATCCGGGCACCGGTGCGCTTCAACCATGAATTCGGCGTCGTCCTTTTGATGGGGCCTCACAAGTCGAGCGGGTGGCGTCAAGTGATCGAGTCCATCCGCGCGAACACGGATCGCGTCCGGATCGTCGCATTCGAACGGGCGCCCTTCGACGGCGGCGAATCGGTCGAGAGCTATCGCACGTATACGCTTTGGATCGTTCCCAATTCGGTGTACCGCGCGAATTCCGTGATCGACGTCGTCACACCGGAGGACGACGCGATCGCATCGACGACACTCAAGTAGCAACCGGCCGCTTCGTCGATCTTTACAAAATGGGCTTGTCGATCACCGGCCGGGAGACGATACTTTCGAAGGTCGCTACGGCTCGGTGCGAGTTGCGAGGAGTGCGTGTTGAGAACTGAGACCCTCGCGTCGTTCGCCCCGCAGGTGGAGCGTCTGGGCACCGCGCTGTCGCCGAGCGACGATCCCTCCGAACACGAGGGCGTCCTCAACCCCGCGAGCACCCGGACGCGCGACGGGAAGCTGTTGCTCTATCCGCGTTGCGTCGCGAGCGGCAACGTCTCGCGCGTCGGCCTGTACGAAGCGTCGGGGCCGGCCGGCGAACCGGCGTTCGACCGGCTCGGATTCGCGCTCGAGCCGCGCGAAGAGAGCGAAGTGCGCACGGCGCCGGGCGGTTACGGCTGCGAAGATCCGCGCGTCACCTTCGTGCCCGCCCTCGATACGTATCTCATGGCGTTCACGGCGTTCGGGCCGGACGGCCCGCGGATCTCGGTCGCGGCGTCGCACGACGGTTACGTATGGGAGCGTATCGGGATCATGGACTTTTCCAAGTCCGGCGGCCCGAGCGGCGACGATAAGGACGGCGTCTTCTTTCCCGAGCCCGTCCTCTCGCCGAGCGGCGTTCGGAGCTTCGCGTTCTACCATCGTCCGATGGTCCTCGTGCACGCGCAGAATACGGCCGAAGCCGCGCCGATCATCCTCGCGAAACCGGCGGCCGCACGCGAGTGCACGCGAATCGGCTACGTACCGGTCGACGCCGTCCTCGAGGATCGCTCGAAGCTGCTCGAGGTCGCGGAGAGCGCGGTCGTGCTCGTCCCCGACGGGACGTGG
>CAZZZK010000386.1:0-2201 GCA_964658555.1 Vulcanimicrobiota bacterium
GACCGAGAACGAGGCGACGACGCTCTCGCGCGCGGTCGCGAGACGCTCGAGGGCGAGCGAGCCGCGCTCGACGAGCGACGGAACGCTCGCGACCGAGCGCACCCCGCGATCGATCCGGCGCCGGGCGAGCTCGGCCTGCGCGAATACGGGCAGATCGCCGTAGCGCGCGAATCGCGCTTTGAGTACGAGCCCGATCTGCACGACGCGAACGACGCCGATCGCGACGAGAAAGATCGCGATGACGAGGCTCGCGCCGAGGACGATCAGGCTCGGCGTCACGCAGCGGCGTCCGAGGACGGCCCGGCGGACGGCGCCGGCTCCGCCTTCGCGGCACCCTCGCTCTTCGTCTCTCCGCTCGCACCGCTCGGGGTCGACGCGGCGTTCGTCGTCGTCGACGATCCCTTGCGCGAATCGTTGACGTAGAAGCCCGAGCCCTTGAAGACGATACTCGCCGCGTTGAAGACGCGCTTGAGCTCACCGCCGCATGCCGGGCACGCATCGTTCATCGGCTCTTTGAAGGCGTGCTTCTTATCGGTCTTCGTCCCGCAGGACGCGCATTGGTATTCGTAAATCGGCACCGTATTGCTCCAGCTTCGACGGGTCGTCGCGGTCGCCCCCGATTATACGAGCGATAGCAGACTCCGTCAACGAGTGCTAGAAATCGACGAGGACGTCGCCCGGCGTCTGCTCGCGGAACTCGATGAGTCCCTTGAAGTGCGTCAGCGAGTGCTCGAGCAACGCGTCGAGCCGCCGGCGTGCCGTGACGCGATCGATGAGCGCGCCGAGCGCGCCGCCGTACGCGGGGTATTCGAGCCGGACGACGAGCCGCGCACGCGGGCCCTTGCGTTCGATACGGAAGTCGATCCGGCGTCGAAGCGAATACATCCCGACCAGCGAGACGATGAATCCGTCGATGAAACGGTCGACCTCGTACCGCTCCTCGGCTTCGCCCGGGATCGCACTGCGGATCGCGATCTCGCTCCCCTCGCCGAGCGGCACCCGCTCGTCCAGACGGCGTGCGCTTTTGAGAAACGACAGCCATAGCGGCCATTTCTCTACCTCGCACAGGAGATCGAAGGCGCGCTCCGGGGAGGTCGTCAGATCGAGGCTACGGAGGAGCTGCGAGCCCGGACGATCGGCGGACGAAGCGATGGCCATGGCCGCTCGTTCGCGTCGCCTTCGGGCGACCCTCCACAGCGAGCACAACCCGTAGTGGTGTGGATGGAAGGGGCGTACAAGCTGTGGGGTGGCTGTGGAAAACCTCCGGCGCTTCGCGCCGGCGTTACGCGGCGCTCTGAACGAACGCGGGTCGCAGGATTTCCTTGAGCCGCGCACGAGCGCGCGAGAGCCGCGACCGAACCGTTCCGATCGAGATCCCGGTCTGTAGCGCGATCTCTTCGTACGAGAGATCGTCGACCTCGCGCATCGAAACGACCGTCCGGAACGATTCGGGCAACGCTTCGATCGCGCGTGCGAGTTCCTCGCGCGTCATCGCGTTGTAGCACGCATAATAGGGGTCTTCGCCGTCGTGACGGACGGTCGTCACGTCGACGAGCGCGTTCTGTAAACGCGTCAGGCGCACGTCGGCGCGTTTGCGCTTTTTATTGTGATCGAAGAACACGTTCACCGTGATGCGATAGAGCCACGTGTAGAACGACGACTGTCCGCGGAAGCGGTGGAGGTTGCGGAAGATGCGCAGGAACACTTCCTGGGCGAGGTCTTCCGTATCGCCGACCTGCACGTTGAGCTGCGCGAGGATGCGCCGCACTTGTTGATCGTAGGAGAGCACCAGTTCGTCGAACGCTTCGCGTCGGCCGGCACGATAGGATTCGATGAGCGCGAGATCGCGTTCGGCTCGTAAGAGCTGTTCGACGTTCTTCTTCGCCTTCGAGTGCTGATCGGTCGACGTGCGTGGTGACGAAGTGCTATCCATCGTCGACCTATCCTACTTGGGGGTCGCGGATCAGAATGTGAGGGCGCCTACGGTCGGGCGGTCCCCCGAACCGAACCCCCTCCGACGCCGCGCGCGAAGTGGACGAGCGTCTCGATCCCGAACGGCAGCGCCGCCTCGTCCACCCGGAACTCGGGGCTGTGCCCCGAGTGAATCGACCCGGCGCGCTCGCTGCGGATCCCGTGCCGCACGAGTAAGCCCGGCACGCGCTCCGCGAAGTAGGCGAAGTCTTCGCCGCCCATCGTCGGGG
>CAZZZK010000387.1:0-2198 GCA_964658555.1 Vulcanimicrobiota bacterium
TGCTCGCGGCGCGCGCGCGGAAGATGACGCACCCGCTCGTGTGCTCCAATCTCGTCGACCTGCGGGATCGGCCGCTGCCCTTCGTCCCCGAGCTCTCGTTCGCGCGCGACGGCCTGCGTCTGCGCGTGTTCTCGCTGCTCGTCGTGCAGTATCCGGCGGGGAATCCGTGGGAGCGGCTCTTCGGCTGGCGCTTTCTCGACCCGGTCGCGGTCGCGCGGCGCTTCGCCGAGACGACGCCGGAGGACGTGACGCTCGTCCTGCTCTCGCACGTCGGCCTCGCGGTCGATCGCGAGCTCGCGCGCGCCGTCCCGCGGCTCGATCTGATCCTCGGCGGGCACAGCCACGACACGCTCCCCGAACCCGCCCGCGAGAACGGCGTCCCGATCGTCCACGCGGGTCCGTACGGCGCGTTCGTCTCGCAGAGCGATCTCGCACCCGATCCGGCGACGGGGCGCGGGCAGCTCGTGCGATCGGCGCTCGTGCCGCTGCTCGGCGGAGCGGCCGCCTGAGGCGCGTACCGCGCATCCTCTTCGTCGCGAACGGTCACGGCGAGAACGCGATCGCCGCCCGCATCGCGGCCGCCCTGCGTGCGGAATCAACGGGCGGCCGCGAGCTCGCGCTCTTCCCGCTCGTCGGCGACGGGCGCAGCGGCCCGGGCCTGCGGCTCGTCGGGCCGCGCGCCACCATGCCGAGCGGCGGCCTCGTCGCGATGGGGAACGTCCGCGCCTTCGCGGCCGACCTGCGCGCCGGGTTCCTCGGGCTCCTCGGCGCGCAGATCCGGTTTCTGTGGGACGCGCGGCGCCGGTACGACGCGGTGGTTGCGGTCGGCGACGCCTACGCGCTCGGCATGGCGAACCTCGCGCGGCTGCCGACGCTCTACGTCGGGACGGCGAAGAGCGTCTACGTCGCGCCCTACGGCCGCTTCGAGCGGTCGCTTCTGCGGCGGGCGCGCGCCGTGTTCGTGCGCGACGAGCCGACGGCCGAGGCGCTACGCGGGCTGCGCGTCCAGGCGACCGCGCCCGGCAACGTGATCGTCGACCTGATCGATGCGGCCCCCGCGGCGCTCCCGGGGCGCTGGCTCGGCGTCGTGCCCGGGAGCCGGGCGCAGGCGTATCCCGACGCCGTCCGGCTCGCGCGGATCGCCCGCGAGCTCGCGGAGCGGCGCCCGGAGATCCGCGCGCTGCTCTCGATCGCGCCGAACCTCGACGCCTCGCGCTTCGCCGCGGCGCTCGGCGCCGACGGCTGGGCCGTCGCGGCCGGCGCCGATCCCGCGATCGCGTTCGAAGCGACGCGCGGACCCGCCGCGCTCGTCGGCTGGCGCGGATCTTTCGGGGCGTTCGTGCGCGCGTCGATCGCGGTCCTCGGGCAGGCGGGGACGGGGAACGAGCAGGCCGCCGCCTTCGGACGGCCCGTCATCGCCGTCGCGACGCCGCCCGGCCGCAGCGACTGGTATCGGATGCGCCAGGGCCGGCTGCTCGGCGACGCGCTGCTGCTCGTCGCGCCCGATACGGCGGCGCGCGAGATCGACGCGCTGCTCGCGGACGAAGCGCGCCTCGCGAAGATGGCGGCGACCGGCCGGGAACGGATGGGGCCGCCGGGCGGCGCCGCGGAGATCGCGCGGGCGATCGTGCGCGAGGTCGGGTGATGCGGGGCGCGGCGCTCGCGACGTTCTTCGTCGTCGTGCAGTTCTACACGTCGTTCGCCGCGCTCGCCGCGACGCCGGGCGTCGGTTTCTCCTTCGCCGGGCCGGCCGTCGCGGCGGCGCTGATCGCGCTGCTCGCGGCGTCCGCCCTCTGCTGCGTCGCGCTGCTCGTCCGCGAGGGGGCGTTCGCCCGCGGCTCGGCGTCGCACGCGATCCTCGCCGCCTGGCTCGGCGCGACGCTCGTCGCGAGCGCGTTCGGCGTCGATCCCGCCGTCAGCTTCGAGGTCGCCGCGATGATGGCGCTCGCGGCCGCCTTCCATCTCGGCGCCGTGCGCTGGTTCGCCCGGCCGGGCGTCGCGCCGGCGGTCCTCGGAGCGTACCTCGGCGCCGGCGCGGCGGCGGCGCTCGCCGGGATCGCCTTCGACGTCGCGCGGCGGCCGCAGTCGCTCTGGGTGCTCAATCACGGGCGCGCGGCGGGCGTCTTCGTCACGGCGAATCAGTTCGCCGCGTTCTTGATCGCCTACGTCTTCGTCGCGCTCGGAACCGCGCTCGCGTG
>CAZZZK010000388.1:0-2180 GCA_964658555.1 Vulcanimicrobiota bacterium
CGTCTGCACGACCTGCTGCGGACGCGCGGTCGCGGCCGCCTTCGCCGCGTTCGCGCGCGCGGCGGTGAGCGCGGCGAGCGCCTGCGCGAGATCGTCCTCGAGCGGCGCCGCATCGAGCGTGGCGAGGGTCGCTCCGGGCCGCACGCGGTCGCCGATCGAGACGGCGACGCTCGCGATTCGGCCGGCTTCGGGGAAGCCGAGCAGCGCCTGCGCGTTGCGGCCGCCCGTCACGCTGCCGAACGCGGAGACCGTTCGCGCGACGCGCTCCCGCCGAACCGTACCGAGGCCGACCGCGACCGCGGCGTTCGAGGCGGGCCCTGCCTCGTCGTCGCCGGGCGGCGTTGCGGGGCCGCGGCCGCCGCAGTTCGCCGTCGCGAGGATCGCGGCGAGTAGCGCGACGAGCGCCCGCGCCTCACGCATGCGAGACCGCTCCCCTGCCTTCGGCGTGCGTCGCCCGCGCGCGCGAGCGGCCCGCGATGCTCGCGTAGACGACCGGGATCACGAGCAGCGTGAACGCGGTCGAGAACGTCAGGCCGCCCAGCACCGCGACGGCGAGCGGCTGCAGCAGTTCGCTGCCCGTGCCGAGCGCGAAGGCCAGGGGCAGCATACCGAGCAGCGCCGTGAGCGTCGTCATCAAAATCGGCCGTAGCCGAACGCGCCCCGCGTAGACGAGTGCCGCGACGACGTCGTCGCCCGCACGTTCCCGCCGGTGCGCGTATTCGAGGAAGAGGATCCCGTTCTTCACGACGAGTCCGACGAGCAGGATGATCCCCATGAGCGAGAAGACGTTGAGCGAGATACGCGCGACCCAGAGCGTGCAGACGGCGCCGAAGAGCGCGAGCGGGACGGTGACGACGATCGCGAGCGGCTGCGCGAACGAGCGAAACTGCACGAGCATGATGAGAAAAACGAGCAGCACCGAGATCGCGATCGCGAGCGCGAACTCGCCGAACGACGTGTGTTGCAGCGCGTAGGCGCCCGCGATCTCGTAGGAGTAGCCGGGCGGGAGGGCGACGGAGCGCAGGCGCTCTCTCACGTCCGCGATCGTCGCACCGAGATCGCGTTCGCCGAGCCGCGCCGTGACGGGCAGGTACTGCCGTCCGTCGCGCTCTTCGATCTCGCTCTGCGGCGTGCCGCGCGCGAGCGTCGCGAGCGCGCCGAGCGGCTGGACGGCTCCGGCCGGCGTGACGAGCGGGAGGCGGAGGATCTCGTCGATCGTTCGGCTCGCGGGGGCGTCGTAGCGAACGCGAACGGGGATCGCGAGCGGCCCCGCGAGGACGCTCGTGACGACCGTTCCGCCGATCGCGGTCCGCTCGGCCGCCATGAGCTGCGCGGGCGAGAAGCCGAACGCCGCGGCCTCGGGCGTCGCGCGGAAGACGTAACTCGGATCGTGGAAGACCGCGCCGCTCTGCGCGTCCTGCACGCCGCGGACGCCGCCGATGCGCTCCGCGACTTCCCGCGCGAGCGGGACAAGCACCGATTGTTCGGGACCGAACAATCGGATCTCGATCGGCGCGGGCGTACTCGAGAGATCGCTTAGCATGTCCGCGAGCAGCTGCGACGCGTTGACCTGCGCGCTCGGTGCGACCGAACGGATCCGCCGTTCGATCCGTCCCATCACGTCGTCGATCGACGCGCGCGCGCCGCGCGGGACGAGCGTCGCGCGAACGACGCCCGCGTTCACGCCGCTCGAGATGTCGAGCGCGGAGAGCGAGAGCCCGACGAGCGTCGCCTCGTCGGCGACGGCCGGATCGTCGCGCACGGCGTTCTCGATCTGCCGCCCGATGCGCGCGCTCTCGGCGAACGTCGCACCCGCCGGTAGCGTGAAGTGCAGTTCGAACGCGCCTTCGTCGAGTGCGGGCAGAAAATCCGTCGGCAGGTTCGCGCCGATCGCGACGGTCGCCGCGAGCACCGCCGCCCCGCTCGCGAGAACGGCGGTGCGGTGCGCGAGCACCGCGCGCAGGAGCGGTTCGTAGCGTGCCTGCGTCCACGCGACGAACGCGTTGCGATCGTTCGGCCGCACGCGCAGTGCCTGCAGCGCGATCGTCGGCGGATGCACGATGGCGTTCAGCTCGTTGAGGCGGCCGGGATCGTCCCTGCCGTCGCCGAACGCGATCTTCGAAAGACGCGCGCGGTCCAGCGTGCCATCGGCACCTACGATGTCGTCTCCAAAGCGCCGG
>CAZZZK010000389.1:0-2177 GCA_964658555.1 Vulcanimicrobiota bacterium
CTCGAGCGCGCGGGCGACGCGAGCGCCGCCGCCGCCTTCCTCCACGTCGCGTTGTCGCTCGTCGGTCTCTCGCCGAGCGAACGCGCGGCGGCGCCCGCCGCGGTAGCGCGCGAGACGCGCGAACTCGCGACGACGAACGGTGCGCCCTACGCGATCGAGGGCCCGGGCGGCGCCGACGAAGCGATTTGGGAGGCGATCCTCGAGCGGCAGAACGCGAAGGAACGCAAAGACTTCGCCCGCGCGGACGAGATCCGGAAGGAGCTGGCCGCGGCCGGGGTCGCGCTGCGCGACGCGAAGGGAGGCGTCGCATGGACCGTCGACGCGTAGGTCCCGACCGGGCTCCCAAGCAGAAGGATAAGATCGATCTCGACGACGTCGTCTACGGCGTCCACGCGGTCGAGGAGGCGCTCGCCGCGGGCGAACCGCTCAAGAAGATCCACGTCGGCGACGATCGTAAGCGCGATCCCGCGATCCGCAAGCTGCTCGACGATGCGAAGACGCTCGGCGTGATGGTGCGCTTCGAGAGCCGCTCGTTCTTCACGAATTTTCCGTATCGCGCGCATCAGAGCGTCGTCGCGTTCGGCGCGC
Source organism: Vulcanimicrobiota bacterium (assembly GCA_964658555.1). GTDB lineage: Bacteria > Vulcanimicrobiota > Vulcanimicrobiia > Vulcanimicrobiales > Vulcanimicrobiaceae > CAZZYZ01. Next base: position 589 of record CAZZZK010000389.1, read on the forward strand.
CCTTCGCGTACGTGACGCTGGAAGAGACGCTCGCCGCGCGCTCGGGGCCGGCGCTCTTCGTCGTCCTCGATCACATCACGGATCCGCATAACGCGGGCGCCATCATCCGTTCGGCCGAGTGCGCGGGGGCGAACGCGGTCGTCATCCCCGAACGACGAGCCGCGGGCGTGAACGCGACGGTCCGCAAGTCGGCCGCGGGGGCGACCGCCCACGTTCCGATCGCGCGCGTCGCCAACGTCGCGGGCGCGCTGCGGACGATGAAGAAGGCCGGGCTCTGGATCGCGGGCGCGGCCTCGGGACCGGGCGCCGTCGCCTACGCGAAGGCCGACCTCTCGGTGGACGTCGCGATCGTGATCGGTGCCGAGGGGGACGGGATGTCGCTCGTCGTGCGTAAGGAGTGCGACTTCCTCGTCGAGATCCCGATGTTCGGCTCGCTCGAGTCGCTCAACGCCTCCGTCGCGGCCGGCATCCTGCTCTTCGAAGCGCGGCGGCAGCGCGGACTCGTCCCGCCGGCCGGATGACGGAAGGCCGCCTGCGCTCGCTCCTCGCGCTCGCGAGCGCGCTCGCGCTGACGCTCTCGGGACCCGGATGCGCGCGCTCGACGGGCGCCCGCGTCGTCGAGCTCGGCGTCGATCTGCCGCTCACGGGGATCGACGGTGCGAGCGCGATCCCGGCCCGTAACGCGATCGAGCTCGCGATCGACGAGGCGAACGCGCGCGGGTTGCCGGGCGGGATGCGCGTCGTGCTCGACGATCTCGACGACGCCGTCGCGGGAAAGCACGATCCGGCGCAGGGCGCCCAAAACATGCGCGCCTTCGTCGCCGATCCGAGAGTCCTCGCCGTAATCGGACCGATGAATTCGAACGTGGCGCAAGCGGAGATCCCGCTCGCGAGCGCGGCGCATCTCGCGCTGCTCTCGATGGCCGCGACCGCGCTCGATCTCACGCAGGGCGGCGAAGCGCGGCGATTGCGCTCGGCGGCCGGCCTGCCGACGTTTTTCCGCGTCTGCGCGACCGACGACCGTCAGGGCGAGGCGCTCGCCCGGTTCGCGCTCGGGATGCTGCGCTCGCGAACGTTCGTCATCGACGATAACGAATCGTACGGACGCGGGCTCGCGGGCGTCTTCGCTCGCGCGTACGCGCGAGCGAAGACGCCCGCGAGCCGGCGGGACGATCGTCGGCAGCGAGCATCTCACGTCGCTCGGAATCGATTACGAGCCGCTGCTGACGAAGGTTCGCGACGCGAGGCCCGACGCCGTCTTCTTCGGCGGGCTGGTCAGCACCGGGGGTGCGGTGCTGCGCAAGCAGATGGGCGACACCGGCCTCGGGACGCTGCCGTTCTTCGGCGGCGACGGCCTCGCGAGCCCGGAGTACCTGCCGCTCGCGGGCCGTTTCGCGAACGGCACGTATTTCACGCTGATCGCACCCGACGTCCTCACGCTGCCGGCGGCGCGCTCGTTCGTCGCCGCGTACCGCGCTCGTTTTCACGCCGATCCCGGCAATTACAGCGCGGGTGCGTACGCCGCGGCCGAAGTCGCGCTCGCGGCGATCGCGGCGGAGCTCGCGCGCGTGCCGGGATCGCTGCCGTCG
>CAZZZK010000390.1:0-2171 GCA_964658555.1 Vulcanimicrobiota bacterium
GGCGGGCGTGTTGCCGCTCGCGATCGGAAAGGCGACCCGGCTGATCCCGCTCATGGAAGACCGCCGCAAGTCGTACGCGTGCACGCTCGTCCTCGGACGCAGGACGTCAACGGGCGATGCGACGGGAGAGACGGTCGCCGAGAGCCCGGTGCCGGCGGATGCGGGGGAGCGGCTCGCCGAAGCGGCGCGCGGGTTCGTCGGGATCGTCGAACAGATCCCGCCGATGGTGAGCGCGCTGCACGTCGACGGGGAGCGGCTGTACGATATCGCCCGCCGCGGCGAGACGGTCGTCCGGCAGCCGCGCCGCGTCACGATCTACGCGCTGACGATGCTCGGCTACGCCGAGGGCGTCGCGCGTTTCGCGATCGCCTGCTCCGAGGGCACGTATATCCGCACGCTCTGCGAGGATCTCGGGGCGGCGATCGGCTGCGAGGCGCACATGGGCGCGCTCCTGCGCGACGGGGCGGGCGCGTTCGTCCTATACGAATCGAAGCTGCTCGAGGAGATCGAGGCCGCGCCGCTCGACGCGCTGATCGCCCCCGAACGCGTGATCCCGTTCCCGACGATCGTGCTCGACGGCCGCGGTTCCGCGGATTTTCGCGCGGGCCGCATGGTCCCGCTGCCGAGCGGGTCGTCGGCGAAGCACGTATTCGTGCGCGATTCGTCGCGCGCGCTCGTCGGCGTCGGCGAGCCGCTCGGGACCCTGCTCGCCCCGCGCAAGGTCTTCGTGTGAAGATCCACCACGCGCTCGATCGCGCCGGCTACGACCGGCCGCTCGTTCTCGCGATCGGCTTCTTCGACGGCATGCATCGCGGGCACCGCGAGATCGTTCGCACGTCGCTGCGCTTGCGGCGGCCGGGCTATCGCGCGGCGGCGCTGACCTTCGAAAACCATCCCGCGACGTATCTGCGCCCGGAGCGCGTGCCGCCGCTGATCGCGACGCTCGACGAGCGCGTCAATCTGCTCGCCTCGGCCGGTCTCGACGAACTCTTGCTCGTCCGTTTCGACGAGGCGCTCGCGACGATCGACGCGCGGAACTTTCTCGAGATCCTCGTCGATCGGCTCGGCGTCCGCGCGCTCGTGATCGGCGAGGGGTTCCGCTTCGGGCGCGGTCGCGAGGGCGATGCGAGGCTCGCGCGCGAGCAGCTCGCGCCGCGCGGCGTCGAGGTCGTCGCGGTTCCGCCCCTCGTCGAAAACGGCGAACGCATCTCGAGTACCCGCGTTCGCGCGGCGCTCCTCGCGGGCGATCTCGCCACCGCGAATCGTCTGCTCGGCGAGCCGTACGCGCTCCGCGGGACGGTGACGCTCGGCTTCGGGCGCGGCCACGATCTCGATTTCCCGACGGCGAACCTGCGCGTCGCACTCGAGAAGACGCTGCCGGCCGACGGCGTCTACGCCGCGATCGCCCGCTACGACGGTTGCGACCGGCGCGCGCTCGTCTCGATCGGCACGAATCCGACGTTCGAGGGCCGCGAGCGTACCGTCGAAGCGTGGCTGCTCGATTTTCGCGCCTCGATCTACGGCGAGGAGCTCGTGCTCCGGGATTTCACGTTCGTGCGCGAGCAGCGCTCGTTCCCGACGGTCGACGCGCTCGTCGCGCAGATGACCGACGACGCGACGCACGCGCGCTTTCCATCGTTTCGGTCGTAGGAGGAGTGCCGGTCGTGTTCTCTCGTCGTCTCATCGATTCCGCGGCGGACGTATCGCGCGCGCCCGCGTTGCCGCGCCGTCTCGGCGCGCCGGCGGTCGGGACGCTCGCGGCTCTCTCGCTCGTGCTCGCGCTGGGCAGCGCCGCGCGCGCCGATCTCCATGCGGGAGATCGGGCGCCGGCGTTCCGCGTGAAGTCGACGAGCGGGAAGACGATCGCCCTCTCGTCGCTGCGCGGAAAACCCGTGTACCTGAACTTCTTCGCGAGCTGGTGCGTGCCGTGCAACGCGGAAGCGCCCGACGTGACGCGGCTCTCGCACGCGTACGTCCCGCGCGGCCTCGCGATCGTCGGCATCGACGAACAGGAAGATGCGAAGACGGCGGCCGCGTTCGCGAAGAAATACGCGTGGCCGTTCGCCGTCGGCGTCGACGACGGCGACATGGCGAAATCGTATCAAGCCGAAGTCTTGCCGGTCCACGTCTTCATCGCGAAGTCCGGCACGATCAGTACGATTCGCTTCTGC
>CAZZZK010000391.1:0-2166 GCA_964658555.1 Vulcanimicrobiota bacterium
CCCGCCGACGCAACCGCCTGATCCCGGCCCCGGCGCCGACGATCCGTCCCCGGGCCCCTCCACCCGAGAAACGAGCATCCGATTACCGCAGTCCTCGAACCGGTTCGTCGCGACGAACGCGTCGCGATCGGTAGAACGCTCCGCGATCGCGTGAAGCGCTCCTCGCACGCGACGCTGCCTCCGCGGCCGTCGACGTTCGATCTCGTCGCCGAGCTCGAATCGGCCGGCGCGGGCCGTCTCCCGTCGCTCGTGCCGATGCGCTACCATCGCATGGCGAGTTCGCCGTTTCAATTCTATCGCGGGACTGCGGGCGTGATGGCGTTCGATCTCGCACGCACTCCCGTGACCGGCATCGACGTCCAGCTCGGCGGAGACGCGCACTGCGCGAACTTCGGCGCGTTCGCGAGCCCGGAGCGGAATCTGATCTTCGACGTCCGCGACTTCGACGAGACGCTGCGCGGGCCGTGGGAATGGGACGTCAAGCGGCTCGCCGCGAGCTTCGTGCTCGCGAGCCGCGAGTCGGCCGCGACCGACGGCGCCGCCGAGCGCGCGGTCCGTCGCGCGATCGCGGCGTACCGGCGCAAGATGCACGAGTTCGCCCGGATGTCGACGCTCGACGTATGGTATTCGCGCGTCGACGTACGGCTGATGCTCTCGAAAGCGGGTTCGAATACGATTCGCAAGCGCCGTCGCACCTACGTCGACGGGATCGAGCGCCGCACGATCCGCAAGGCCTACGACGATATGACCGAGGCCGCGGGCGACTCGCGGCGGTTCGTCGACGAGCCGCCGCTCGTCTTTCACGCGACGCGGAGCGACGACTTCTTCGACGTCGAAGCGGTCTTCGCGTCGTACCGGGAAACGCTCGCGCCCGACGTACGCGCGCTCTTCGATCGCTATCGGATGGCCGACTGGGTCGTCAAGGTCGTCGGCGTCGGCAGCGTCGGAACGCGCTGCGCGGCGGCACTCTTCCTCGCCGACGACGACGATCCGCTGATCCTGCAGATCAAGGAGGCGGGGCCCTCCGTGCACGAGCGCTACCTGGCGCCGAGTCCGTTCTCGAACCACGGCGAACGCGTCGTCGTCGGGCAGCGTACGATGCAAGCGGCGAGCGATATCTTTCTCGGCTGGACGCGTTCGCACGGCCGCGATTACTACGTTCGCCAGCTGCGCGACATGAAGGGCGTGCCCGATCTCGAGGACATGGCCGACGCGCAGCGCGCCGAGTTCGCGCATTTTTGCGGCTGGACGCTCGCGGGCGCGCACGCGCGCGGCGGACAAGCCGCGCAGATCGCCGGGTATCTCGGCCCGGGAAAGGTCTTCGACGAAGCTCTCGTCGCGTTCGCGTTCGCCTACGCGGACCGGACGTGCGCCGATCACGCGGTCCTCGTGGACGCGATCGAGAGCGGCCGCGTGAGGGCGCGCGAATCGTGACGCGCGGCCGCATCGTCGTCGCACCGGATAAGTTCAAAGGCAGCCTGGGCGCGCTCGAGGTCGGCCGGGCGATCGAACGGGGCCTGCGGCGCGGCGGCGAGACCCGCGAGATCGCCGTCGTTCCGATGGCCGACGGCGGCGAAGGGACGGTCGACGCGTTCCTCGCGACGGGCGCGCGCGCCGTCTCGGCGACCGTCTCGGGACCCTTCGGAACGCCCGTCGTCGCGACGTTCGCACGCACGGGGACGACCGCGATCGTCGAGATGGCGAGCGCGTCCGGGCTCGCGCTGCTGCGCGCCGAGGAACGGGACGCATGCCGCGCGACGACGTTCGGAACGGGGGAGCTCGTGCGGGCGGCGCTCGACGACGGCGCCGCGCACGTCGTGCTCGCGATCGGCGGCAGCGCGACGAACGACGGCGGCGCGGGTCTGCTCGCCGCGCTCGGAGCTCGCTTCCGCGATGCCTCCGGGACGCCGCTCGCGCCCGGCGGCGCGGCGCTCGCCGCCCTCGAGACGATCGATCTCGCCGAGCTCGATCCGCGGCTGCGCGACGTGACGTTCGAGGTCGCGGCGGACGTCGACAACCCGCTCTGCGGTCCCCACGGCGCCTCGGCCGTATTCGGGCCGCAGAAGGGCGCGTCGGCCGCGGACGTCGCGCACCTCGACCGCGCCCTGGCGCGGTTCGCCGACGTCGCCGCCCGGGCGCTCGGCCGGGATCATCGTGAGGAGGCCG
>CAZZZK010000392.1:0-2127 GCA_964658555.1 Vulcanimicrobiota bacterium
ATGATACGGGGCGTCGCAGTGCGTGCCCGTGTGCGTGCTGATCTCCACGATCTCTTTATTCACGCCGTCGACGGCGAGCTCGAAGCGGCGGTGGACGCGCGCCGGCCGCGGGACGGCGTCGGGATATTCCGGACAGTCGCCGTAGACGGGCTGGCTCAGATCGTAGATTCTCGTCGGGACCATCACGGGCGGGCGAACTCCTCCGGCGCGGTCGCGGCGCCGCGGGTCATTTCGAGAGCTCGGCGAGTTCCGCTTGAAACCGATCGATATCGTCGAACGAGCGGTAGACGCTCGCGAATCGGATGTACGCGACCTTGTCGATGCGCTTGAGCGCCTCCATCAGCTTCTCGCCGACCATCGACGCCGGGACCTCGTTCTCGCCTCGCGAGAAGAGCTCGCGCTCGATCGCGGCGACCGTCTCTTCCAGCTGCGCGTCGGAGACGGGCCGCTTCTCGCACGCGCGGCGCAGCCCGCTCAAGACCTTATCGCGACTGTACTGCTCGCGCCGCCCGTCTTTCTTCACGACGAAGAGACGAGGCGCTTCCATGCGCTCGTACGTGGTGAAGCGATGCTTGCAATCCAAGCATTCGCGGCGCCGCCGAACGACGGTCTCGTCGTCGCGAGAATCGACGACGCGCGTCTCGCTTTTCCGACAGGTCGGACAGATCAGTTGCGGGCGAGCCTCCGAGGGGGAAGCCCGACGCTCGAACGCCGGGGACCCGCGCCTCGAGCGAAAGCCCAAGATGTAGGGTCCTAGCGAGTATACGCCACTAGGGAAAGCCCCGCAAACGCCGCGGGGGACCGGCTCCTAGGTGGAGGCGCCGATCTTGAACATCTTCGTGCCGCACTCGGGGCACTTGCCCTCGGTCGCCGGGCGGCCGTTCTTCATCTCGATCTGCTTATGGTCTTGCATCTCGCGCTTGGTCTTGCACTTGACGCAGTACGCCTGGGGGGCTGCCATTGAAGTCCTCTCGGTGCGCGCGCGTCAGGGCGGGTGCCGTCCGGTGCACGCGAGCACAATTCCGCCGTCCATTCTGAGGCCGGGGGCGGTTTCCTCGCACGATCTTGCCGGGGAGCTCCCTCGTCGCGATGAGGGCGGCGATGGATCTGGACCACCCGCGCTTCGCATTTCGGCCCGAAGTCGCCGCCGCGCGTCCGCGGCTCGCACCCGCGGCCCGGTTCGACGGGCTGTGGATCGCGGGCGATCTCGGCTCGCTGCGCGGCCCGACGGTCGCGGTCGTCGGCTCGCGAGCCCCGTCCGACGGGGCTCTCCGGCATGCCGAACGGCTCGGGTACGAGCTGGCCCGGGCGGGCGCGTGCGTGGTGAGCGGGCTCGCGCTCGGAATCGACGCGGCCGCACACCGCGGCGCGCTCGCCGGGAGCGGCCCGACGATCGGCATCCTCGGCGGCGGCCATCGGCAGTTCTTTCCGCGCCGTAACCGGCCGCTCGCGGAGGCGATCTGCGCGGGCGGCGGCGCCGTCCTCTCGCCCTACGCGCCCGACGAACCGGCCCGTCCCGGCCAGTTCCTACAGCGAAACGGCGTCGTCGCCGCGCTCGCGGACGCCGTCGTCATCGTCGAGGCGGCCGCGCGTAGCGGCGCGCTCAACACGGCGAGCTGGGCCGCGAACCTCGGAATCGACGTACTCGCGTTTCCGGGCGACGTCGACCGTCCCAAAGCCGCCGGCTGCAACGCCCTCATCCGCGACGGCGCGACGCTCGTGCGCGATCCGGACGACGTCCTCGCGGCGATCGGGATCGCCGTCGCCTCGGGCGCGGGTGCCGGGCGGCAGTCCGCCGCGCGGAACGACCCGCTCGAAGCGGCGATCGTGCGCGCCCTTCGCGCGGGCCCGCTCTCGATCGACGAGATCGCCCGCGCGGCGAACGCGTCGCCCGCACCCGTCCTCTCGGCGCTCGTCACGCTCGAGCTCTCGGGCGTCGTCAGCCGCAGCGGCGCGACGTTCGCCGCCGTGCGCTGAACGGACCCGGCCGGTCGCGTGCGAACCCAGCGGCGTGAAGCTGCGCATCGTCGCCGTCGGCCGGATACGCGAGGCGTACGTCGCCGCCGCGTGCGACGATTTCCGCACGCGGCTCCGCCGCTACGGCCCCTTCGAAGAGCTCGAAGTCGC
>CAZZZK010000393.1:0-2117 GCA_964658555.1 Vulcanimicrobiota bacterium
GACGAACTTCACGATCACCAGCAGACCTAGCCAGATCGCGAGCGCCGACGCGGCGCGTTCGACGCGCGTGCGCGCGAGTAGCGTCGCTTCGAGCGCCGACGCGAGCGCCGGGATCCCGCTGCGCGCGGCGAGCGCGGCGTCGCGCGTCTCGAGCGCGGCGATGCGTTCGCGCGCGGAGACGGCGTAGACGTCGGCTCGCGGGGCGATCGCGCGCACGCGCCGGAGGATCCGCTCGTGCGCCGCTTCCCATCTCTCGGCGTCCGATGCGTCGCGGTCGCGCTGCAGATCGATCTTCGTCTGGACGACCGAGACGACGCCGACGTTCTCGGCGACGAGCGAGAGAAACGCGGCGTCGCCCGCGCCGAACGGCTGCTGCGTGTCGACGAGATAGAGCACGGCGTCGGCGCGCGGCAGATAGGCGAGCGTCGCGCGACGATGCGCGGGGTTCGGCGATGCGAGCCCGGGCGTATCGGCGACGACGAAGCCCGCGCGCAGGAACGGCGCGTCGAGTTCGATCGCGACGCGATCGGGCGCCGCCTCGTCGTCGAGCGTCGCGTCGTGCAGCGCCCCCGGGCCGTCGCCCGCGACCGCGACGAAGCGCCCGAGACGCCCGAACGGGACGCGTTCGCTGCGCCCGGAGGGATAGAACGCGGTCGCGAGCGGGGACGCGCCGTACGCGAGTTCGGTGATCGTCGCCGTCGAGGGATTGATATCGGTCGCGAGGAGCGGCGCTCCGCCGAGCAGGGCGTTGAGCAGGTACGATTTCCCGCTCGAGAATTCGCCGACGACGGCGAGCACGACCGGCCGTTCGAGCCGCTCGAGCGATTCGCGAAGCCGTCGCGTCGCGCGTTCGTCGCGCTCGGCGAACGATGCGAGCGCGCGGACGAGCTCCGAAAGCTCGGGCGCCGCTACCGGATCAGGCGCGGATGAGGGCGAGCGCACCGTCGCGTTTGGATTCCATCAGCTCGCGCGTGTCGCCCTCGACGTTGAGGCGGAGCAGCGGTTCCGTATTCGAGGGCCGCACGTTCATCCACCAGTCCGGATATTGGATCGTGACGCCGTCGAGATGGTCGATCTTCGCATCCGCGTAGTGCGCTTCGAGATCTTTGAGCTTCTGCTTGATGTCGTCGACGCGCGTGTTGATCTCGCCCGAGCGGAAACGCGTGTCGATCGGCGCGATCACGGAGCTCACCGTCGCGTTCGCGTCGCTGAACACTTCGAGGCACTGCAGGAGCGCGATCATCCCCGAATCCGCGAACCAGTTGTCGCGGAAGTAGAAGTGCCCCGAATGTTCGCCTCCGAAGACGACGTCCTCGTCGCGCATCGTCTTCTTGATGAGCGAATGGCCGACTTGCGACCGGATCGGGATGCCGCCGCTGCGTTCGATCGCCTCGGGGACGCTGCGGCTGCAGATGAGATTGTAGAGAATCTTCGCGCCCGGATTCGTCTTGAGGGTGTTGATCGCGACGAGCGCCGTCACCATGTCGCCGCCGACGAGGCCGCCCTTCTCGTCGACGATGAACATGCGATCCGCATCGCCGTCGAAGGCGACGCCGAGGTCGCAGTGATTGTCGAGCACGGCCTTCTGCAGATCGACCATGTTCTCGGGTTCGATCGGGCTCGCGGGATGGTTCGGGAACGTCCCGTCGAGCTCGAAATAGAGCGGCGTCACCTCGCACGGCAGGTGCTTGAAGACGTGCGGTACCGTCAATCCCGCCATGCCGTTGCCTGCGTCGATCGCGATCTTGAACGGCTTGATCGCGGCGACGTTCACGAACGTCAGGCAGTGCTTCGCGAAATCTTCGAGGATGTCGCGGTGCGCGATCGTGCCGGGCGTCGCCGCGCGCGCGTCGTACCGGCCGTCCGCGATCCGCGCGCGCATCGCCGAGAGGCCGGTGTCGAGCGAGATCGCCTGCGCCTTGTCGCGCGTGAACTTCATGCCGTTGTAGTTCGCGGGATTATGCGAGGCCGTGATCATCACGCCGCCGTCGAATGCGAATTTGCCGACCGCGAAATAGAGCGCGTCCGTCGAGACGAGGCCGATGTCGCACACGTCCGCACCGAGCTCGGTCGCGCCGCGCGCGAAGGCGTCGAACAGCGTCTGACCCGACGGCCGC
>CAZZZK010000394.1:0-2113 GCA_964658555.1 Vulcanimicrobiota bacterium
GAGCGCGCGAAGCCGCTCGAGGAGCTCGGTGCGACCGTCGCGGCGACGCCCGCTGCGGCGGCGGCGTGCGGGCTCGTCATGACGATGCTCGCCGACGACGCCGCCGTCGAAGCGGTCACCTTCGGCGACGACGGGATCCTCGCGGGCTTGCCCGAGGGCGGCCTGCACGTCGCGATGAGCACGATCGGCGTCGCGTTCTCGGAGCGGCTCGCGAAGGCGCACGCCGATGCCGGGCGGCGCTACCTCGCGGCGCCCGTCTTCGGGCGTCCCGAGGCCGCCGCGGCCGCGAAACTCTTCATCGTCGCGGGCGGTGACGCGGCCGATCTCGCCCGCGCGCAGCCCGCCTTCGATCTGCTCGGGCAGCGCACGTTCCACGTCGGCGAGACGGCGTCGCAGGCGAACGTCGTGAAGCTCTCGGGCAACTTCCTCATCACGTGCGTGATCGAGGGGCTCGCCGAGACGCTGACGCTCGGACACAAAGCCGGGATCGATCGCGCGGCGATGCTCGACATCTTCACGAATACGATCCTCGGGGCGCCCGTCTACAAGACGTACGGAGCGATGATCGTCGAGGAGCGCTTCGCGCCGCCCGGCTTCGCGTTGCCGCTCGGCCTCAAAGACAACCGCCTCATCCTCCAGGCGGGCGAGGCGCTCGAGGTGCCGCTGCCGTTCGCGAGCACGATTCGCGACCGCTTCATCGGAGCGCTCGCATCGGGGTACGGCGATCTCGATTGGTCCGCGATCGCCCGCGTCGCGGCCGATTCCGCCGGCGTGACGGGCCGCGCGAGATCGTGATCCGCCCGACGCGGCGCGCGTTCTTGCGCGCCGCCGCGGCGAGCGCCCTCGCGGCGCCGGCGGCGGCGCTCGTGCCGCACATGGCAGCGCGCGCGGCCGCGATGCCGGCGTCGGCGGTCACGCTCGGGGACGACGTCTTCCTCGCAGAGACGTGGCGCGAGCTCGCAGGCCGCAGCGTCGGTATCGTCACGAATCAGACGGGCGTCACCTCGCAGCTCGAGACGATCGTCGATGCGGTGCGGCGCAATCCCGAGATCACGTTGCGCGCCCTGTACTCGCCCGAACACGGCTTGCGCGGCGATCAGGGCGCGGGCGCGTACGTCGCATCGTACGTCGATCCGCAGAGCCGCCTGCCGGTGTACAGTCTCTACGGCGCGACGCGCCATCCGAGCCCGGCGATGCTCGACGGCGTCGACGTCCTGCTCTTCGATATCCAGGACGTCGGCGACCGCGCGTACACGTACATCTCGACGCTCGCGTACGTGATGCAGGCCGCGAAGTCGCACGGCAAATCGGTGTGGGTCCTCGATCGCCCCAATCCGATCGGCTCGATCGTCGAAGGCCCCGTCCTCGAACCGCGCTTCGCATCGTTCATCGGGCTCTATCCGCTTCCGATCCGCCACGGCATGACGGTCGGCGAGCTCGCGAAGCTCTACAACGAGCATTTCGCGATCGGCTGCGATCTGCGCGTCGTTCCGATGACCGGCTACACGCGCGACATGCTGTGGCCCGACACCGGGCTCGCCTGGGTGCAGAGTTCGCCGAACATCCCGACGTGGGAGACGACGCTCGCGTATCCCGCGACCGGTCTGATCGACGGCGCCGGCGTGAACAACGGCACGGGCTACACGAAGCCGTTCTTCTACGCGGGCGCGTATCGCCTCGACGGCATCCGTCTCGCCGCGGCGCTCAACGCGCGCCCGATTCCGGGCGTCCACTTCCGCGCCGCATCGTGGACGCCGATCTCCGGATACTGGGCCGGGAAAACCATGTCGGGCGTCGAGCTCGTCATCGCCGAGCCGCGCGCGTTTCGCGCGGTGCGAACGGCCGTCGAGATCCTCGTCGCCGTCCGCGCGATCGCGCCCGGCACGATCTCGATCGGGAACGCGGCCGGGCTCGATAAGGACTGGGGCACGGACACGTTGCGTCGCGGCCTGACGGACGGCCTCGACGCCACGGCGATCCTCGCGCAGTGGGCTCCCCGCACGCGCGCTTTCGAAGCGCTGCGCGAGCGCTTCCTGATCTACGCATGATCCGCGACTCGTCATCCGCGCCGCGGCGGCTCGACGACGCTCGGGACGGGTAAGGCGCGTACGTG
>CAZZZK010000395.1:0-2104 GCA_964658555.1 Vulcanimicrobiota bacterium
ACGAAAGCTGGGAAGCCGGAACGGCCGCGGCGAGAGGTCTCCCGCCGAGCTTCCCGATAGACGACGCCCATGGTGAAAACCGTGCTGCGTTCGATCGCGGCGGCATTCGGCGCGTTCGTCCTCGCACTCACCGCGACGGGACCGGTTTTCGCCGCCTCGACGATCGCGAGCGTTCGGGTCGATCCGCAGAACGACGGTGCCGTCGTCACCGTGGCCTTCGCGGCGCAGCCGCCGCCGTTCCGCGTGACGGGCGCCGGGACGCCCGAGGTCGCGATCGTTTTCCCGGGCGCTCGGACCGCATCGACCGTGCCGCCCGGGATCGCGGGGGTCGGCCCCGTCGCGAGCGCGACGATCGCGTTCGGCGCGAACTCGACGACCGTCTCGCTGCATCTGATCGCGGGCGCGCAAGTCCGCGTCCACGGGTTCGGCAATAACGTCGTCGCCGACGTCTTCGGCGCGTCCGCGGCGCCGAGCGCCGCGCCGGCCCTTCCGGCCGTCACGTCGATCGCGCCGCCGGCGCTCGCTCCCGGCTCGGAGACGATCGTCGTCCCGCTCAAGTACGCCGACGTCAGCGAGATCGCGGGCGTCCTCGTCCCGGGCGCCAACGTGACGACGAACGACACGTTCTCCCCGACGCAGACCAATATCGGAACCTCGTCGCTCGGCGGCAGCTTCGGCGGCAATTTCGGCGGCGGCGGGCTCTCGAGCGGCTTCAACGGCAGCGGGATCACCTCGGCCACGTCGCAGACGTTCAATCCGAGCGGCGTCCTCGGCGGCGGGGGCGGCGGGCTCGCCCAGCGCCTCAGCGACAATATCGCGATCGATCGCCGCCTCAACGCCATCATCCTGACCGGGACGCCGGACGTGCTCGCGCCGTTCGAGGCGATGATCGATAAACTCGACATCCAGGTGCCGAGCGTCATGCTCGAGACGCAGATCGTCGAGCTGAGCGACACGGCCGCCCGCAACGTCGGGCTCGACGCATCGCCCGACGGCAGCGGCATCGTCGCGAACGCGAGCGGCGGCCCGGGCCTGCTCGTCAAGACGGGCGGATTCCCCGTCGGTCAGGTCGCGTTCAACGCGGCGCTCTACGCGCAGATCCAGGAAGGCAACGGCCGCGTCATCTCCAAGCCGCGCATCCTCGCGCAGAGCGGTCAGCAGGCCTCGATCCTCACGGGCGATGCGATCCCGATCATCACGCAGGTCGTCTCGACGGGCGTCGCCGCGGTCACCGGCAGCCAGGTCACGTACATCAACGTCGGCGTCAATCTGCAGATCCAGCCGCGCGTGAGCTCCGACGGTTTCGTCACCTCGCACATCTACTCGGAAGTCTCGAGCGTCACGGGCTACACGCAGGGCGTGCCGACGATCAGCCAGCGGACGACGAGTACGACCGCGACCGTCCGCGACAGCGATTCGTTCGTCATCGGCGGCCTGCTCCAGGACAACGAACTTCGGAACCTGAGCAAATTACCGTACGTCAGCGATATCCCGCTCATCGGGCAGCTCTTCAAACACGTCAACACGACGAAGACGCAGACCAATCTCTACATCATCGTGACGCCGCACATCATCGCCACGTCGGATCGCCCGGCCGCGCCGCCCCGCGGGCTGCCGATCGCGCTGCCCTCGCTCTTGCCGCAGTCCTCGCCGCTGCCGGGGCCGCCCGCGCCGCGCACGTCGCCGGCTCCGAGCCCGAGCCCGAGCCCGGGCGGCCGCGCGCCGTCCGGCCCGCATCGCAGCCGCTCGTGATCCGCGACGTCGATCTCATCGTCGTCGGAGCCGGTCAGGCCGGCCCGTCGATCGCGCGCGAATACGCGGGGCGCGGCAAACGCGTCGTTCTGATCGAACGCGACCGCGTCGGCGGGACGTGCGTGAATTACGGCTGTACGCCGTCGAAGGCGTACCTCGCGTCCGCCCATTGGGCGGGCCGCGCGCGTCAGGGCGCTCCGCTCCACGTTCGCGCCGAGGTGACGGTCGACGTCGCGGGCGTGATGGATCGCGTGCGATCGGTTCGCGAAGCGTGGCATTCGGGTGCGGTGAATCGACTCGAAGACTCGACGGTCGAGCTCGTGATGGCCGAAGCATCGTTCGCCGGCGAACG
>CAZZZK010000396.1:0-2070 GCA_964658555.1 Vulcanimicrobiota bacterium
CGTTCCTTGATGCAGGTTGATCTGCCGGTAGACGCCGGGCGCGGTCTGCACCTGCAGGTTGAAGCGCTTGAAGTACGTGATGCGGCCGTGCGCGATGTTCCCGTTCGTCGTCTGCGTGATCCCTCCGAGCGCGCGCAGCACGCTCTGCACGATCGGGCTGTCCTGCAGATTGCCCGGGATCGAAACGCCGGGCGCGACGGGGACGGGGGTCGCGGGCGGCGCCGGGTACGGCGTCGGATCGGCGATCGCGACGAGGGACGACGAGAAGAGAAACATCGTCGCCGCTGCGGCCGTGCGGGCGATGTTCGGCATGCATTCCATGGCGAGTGAACGCGCCGGCCGGCGCGAACGTTGCCTTTGAGCTAGCCTGATATTAAACGCCCCTTAACTCGTCGTTAATCGTGCGAGCCATATAATGCGCCTTCGTACGACCGTCCTTTCGGCCGCACCACATCGGCACGTCAACGCGGAGTTTTCATGGCCCACGCACTCGATGCGAACCACCTCACCACGGCGAGCATGATCTTCCTCGGCGTCGCGCTGTTGCTCGCGTTCGGCTTCGAATTCGTCAACGGCTTCCACGACACGGCGAACGCCGTGGCGACCGTCATCTACACGAACGCGCTGCCGCCGACCGTCGCCGTCGTCTGGTCCGGCATGTGGAATTTCATCGGCGTGCTGACCTCGGCGGGGACCGTCGCCTTCGGAATCCTCGCGCTGCTGCCGGTCGAACTCGTCATCAACGTCGGGTCCGGGGCCGGATTCGCGATGGTCTTCTCGCTGCTGATCTCCGCGATCATCTGGAATCTCGGTACGTGGTACCTCGGACTTCCCGCCTCGAGTTCCCACACGCTGATCGGTTCGATCGTCGGCGTCGGCCTCGCGAACTCGGTCTTGAGCAAGGGCCACACGTTCGGCGACGGCGTCAATTGGGGCAAGGTGCACGACACGCTGCTCGCGTTGCTCATCTCGCCGATCATCGGATTCGTGTTCTCCGCACTGCTCCTCGTGATCGGAAAAGCGCTGATCAAAAGCCGCACGCTCTTCGCGGAACCGGTCAAAGGCGAGCCGCCGCCGCCGTGGATCCGCGCGCTGCTCGTCCTCACGTGTACCGGCGTCAGCTTCGCGCACGGCTCGAACGACGGTCAGAAGGGCATGGGGCTCGTGCTGCTCATCCTCATCGGCGTGCTGCCGGCGACCTACGCCCTCGACCTCGGGCTCAAGAGCGAGAGCGTCGCCGCGATCGCGACGCAGAGCCGCGACGCTCAGACGATCCTCAAAAAAGCGGCGCCCGACGCGAACGCACCCGTCCCGTCCTCCGACGACGCGAGTACGACGATCAACGCGTATCTCAAGAACACGGGCGTACTCGCACCCGCCGTCGTTCCCGCCGTCTCCGAGGAGGCCGGCGCGATCTCGAAAGAGCTCGAGGGCCGTACGAGTCTGCGCGACGTCCCCGAGACCGAACGGAAGGCGCTGCGCAGTTCCGTCTACCTCGTCTCGAACGCCGTCGCCAAGCTCGTGAAGGGCAACGCGATCGCCGATCCCGCCGACGTGAAGAAGCTCACCGCGTATCGTAAGAGCCTCGACAAGGTCACGAACTTCATCCCGCTCTGGATCAAGGTCGCGGTCGCGCTCTGCCTCGGCCTCGGAACGATGATCGGATGGAAACGCATCGTAGTGACGGTCGGCGAACGCATCGGCAAGACGCATCTCAGTTACGGTCAGGGCGCGTCGGCCGAGATCGTGACCTACGCGACGATCCAGGGAGCCGATATCCTCGGCCTCCCCGTCAGTACGACCCACATCCTCTCGTCGGGCGTCGCCGGCGCGATGTTCGCGAACCGCTCCGGGCTGCAAGCCGCGACGCTGCGGAATATCCTGCTCGCGTGGGTCCTCACGTTGCCGGTAACGATTCTCCTCGGCTCCGTGCTCTTCGCATTCGGCTTGCGTATCATCGCGTCGCTCGGAACCCACGGCTGACGCGGGGCGCCCCGGGCCGTGAAGGCCGCGCTCGCCGCGAGGAAGACGAGCCCGGCCTTCTCGAGCGCTTAGAAGCTCATTTCGAAG
>CAZZZK010000397.1:0-2064 GCA_964658555.1 Vulcanimicrobiota bacterium
TCGCTCGACCAGTGCTCGGTGCGCACGCGCGTGCCGATCGCGGGCTCGATCTCCGCGAGCGTTTCGACGTAGGCGCGGACGAGATCGTCCGCACGATCCTTCACGGAGACGTGCGCGCCCGCGCAGAGTGCGAAACAGAGCGGCGCGACGGCGACGCCGATCGTCGTGTCGCTCGCGACGATCGCGACCGCGCCGAGCGGGACGTAGCGCACCTCCGGCCGGCCTGGCCGCGCGACGAAGCGGTCGAGTGCAGCGACCGAGCCGAGCTCGTCCGCGATCGTCGCGCGAAGTTCCTCGGCTCGAATCGACCCGAAAAGCGTATCGAGCGCGTGATCGACGACCGGGTCGCTATAGCTCGTGCGCTCGACGACCGCGCGCGCCGTACGGCGGCGACGTTCCGTCCCGGGATCCGACCAGGCGCGCGCGCCGCGATCGAGGACGTCGATGATCCGCTCGGCGGACAGGGTCCTCATGTGTGAGGCTTTCGCGCGAAGGGGTTTGCCATACTCCCACTAATTGCTTTCCGGCGTCGCGCGCTTTTGCGCGTGCCGCGTTTCGCGTTTCGAACGACGAGGTTTTTTCGTGCGTCTTCGCGTGTTTTTCTCGGTCGCGTTCGTCGCGGCGCTCGCGGCGTGCGGCGGCGGCGGGGGCGGCAGCTCGCCGACGCCGACGAATACGTCGTACCGGCCGCACGAGTCGGGCGACTCGTTCACGTACGCGGGCCGGATCGACGAGACGTTCGTGCGGCCGCCGATCGCGAACCAGCCGCAGCCCTCGCCGAATCCGACGAGCAGTCAGACGATCGTCACGACGGTCGCGCAGACCGTCAAGATCACGAACAACGTTCCGCTCCCGAACGCGTCGGCGTCGCCGCTCTACACCGAGTATTCGACGACCGAGACCGATTCGGTCGCGGCCCCCGCGACGACGACGCAGACGACGACGAACGACTTCTACGATTTCGCCGCCGTCGGTTCGACGACGAAGGTCTCGCTCGTTTCGTCCGTCGCGACGGTTTCGAGCGGCGTTTCGACGACGACGACGTACGGCACCGGGAACGGCCTCGTCGACGTGCTGCCGGAAACCGCGGGGACGCTCGCGCCCGCGAATAACGCGGCGGTTACGACGGTCGAAACGGATCCGCAAGGCACGACCGATACGAAAACGGTCGCCGCCGACGGGACGTACGCGGAATCGATCGCCTATCCGGACGGCACGACCGCCGACGCCGTCGCGAACGCCGACGGTTCCGGAACGTATTCGTATCCGCTCTTCGGGCCGAACTACGCGAATTCGAGCGTGGCCGTCGGGGCGCCGTCGGCCGGCGCGATCCCGATCACGATCACCTATGCCGCCGGCCTCATCCCGCCGGCCGATCCGTCGGTGCAGCCGACGCCGACCGTCGTCACGCGGACCTCGCCCGTCTGGTACCCGCAGCCGCTCGCGCTGTCGACGCAGACCCTCGTGGATCGGGGCCAGACCCCGCTCGCGTCGGGCTGCACGGTCGCCACGGCGTACGCGAAGTCGTCGTCGCTGCTCTCGAACACCAAGACGGTCGTCGATCCGGTCTTCGGTGAGATCGACTCCCTCGTGACGTCGACGTATTCGCAGCCGGGAGTCGGCATCGTGTGCATGCAGTTCATCGATACGCTCTCGCAATATTACGATTTTTCGCAGCAATCGGTGCGCGCGATCCAGACCACGACCGACGGAACTCCCGTTCAGACGACGGTGACGACCGAATCGCTCTCGCTCACGCAAGCCGCGATCGTCGGTCTCGATGCCGGCGCTCGCGGCGCCGGCGCGAGCGCGATGCGCGCGAGCGAGACGTCGTTCCGCTCGCTCCTGGCCGAACGGCGCGCGAAGCGCCGGGCCGCCGCACTTCGCACGCTCCGTGCCGCCGTCGGGAGTCGCTGATGCTTCGTTCGCTCCGCTCGGGTGCCGCCGCCCTCGTCGCCGTCTCGTTCGCCGCGTGCAGCGGCGGCGGTGGGAGCCCGCTACGTACGATGCCCTATTCGCCGGAGTCGGCCGGCGGCGGCGGCTCGAACGCCGCGGCGATCAAAG
>CAZZZK010000398.1:0-2058 GCA_964658555.1 Vulcanimicrobiota bacterium
CGCGCCCGTGTGCTTCGCGAGCACGTCGATCGGCAAAGCTTCGCTCGCGACGAACAGCAACGCCTCGAGCGAGCGCTGCAGCACGCCCGTCTCGATCAGCTCAGTTTGCATGGACGGGGCTCGCGACGAACGGCAAGAGGCGCAAGGGCTCCTCGGGCGCCTGCTGCTCGTAGCCGAGGCGGCGCTGGCGGATGAGTTCGAGGATCGCGAGGAAGGTCGCGATCACGCCGCCGCGATCGAAATCGCGGCACAGCTCGGCGAATTCGACGCTGCCTCGCTCGCGCACTACCCGCGCGACGAACTCCATCTGACGGCCGATCGAGAAGCGCTCGCGGACGATCGACCGCTTCTCCGGCTTCGCCGCGGCGAGCGCGTGCAGCAGCGCGCGCGCCAACCGGTCGGGCGCCATCCGGTACCGCTGAACCAGCTCCGAGACGGGATCGCCGCCGTCGCGGTACGCGTACGAGCCCGCCTCGAGCGCCCGCGCCCGGAGTTCCTCCGAGGCGTCCTTGTATTTCGAATACGCTACCAGCCGCCGGCGCAGCCGCTCCTCGACCTCTTCGGGCGTCTCCTCGCCCTCGACCGCGAATTCGGCCGGGATCGGCGGCAGCAGCGAACGGGATTTCAGGAACACCAGGGTCGCCGCGATCACGAGATAGTCGGCCGCGACCTCGACGTCGAGCGCCTCGATCACGGCGACGTAGTCGAAATACTGCTGGGCGACCGCGGCGAGCGGGATCGTCGAGATATCGAGTTTCTGTTCGCGAACGAGGCTCAGGAGCAGGTCGAGCGGGCCGTTGAAGGCCTCGACGTGGACCTTCAGCGGTTCGGGCGTCAGCGCGTCGCCGATTCTCGCACCGTGGGATCTTTGATCGCGAGCGCCGCCGCGATGTCGGGCCCGAGCTCGAACGGGTCGCCCGCGAGCTTCCCGATCTCGTCGAGACCGAGATCGACGAGCCGCTTCTCGTTGACGTACTTGAGCGCGCGTTTCGCCGCCCCGATCTCGAACCAGCGCGCCTCGTCGACTTCGTCGTCGTGGTTCGCGGTATCGCCCGAGAGGTAGCGCATCAGATAGAAGTGGACCGACTTCTTATGCTTCGCGCCGCTGATGTAGAACCAGTACGAGATCTCGGAGAGCTTCACGAAGATCTCGGCCCAGCAGCCCGTCTCCTCGCGTACCTCGCGCAGCGCGGCCATCTCGTGCGTCTCGCGGGCTTCGACGTGGCCCTTCGGGAGCGACCAGAGGCGCGGGGTCCCGCGGCCGATCAAGAGCGCTTCAAGCTCCGCGCCGTTACGACGAAGAACGAGCCCGCCTGCGGAGACCTCGTATTTGATGCGCATGACCGCTTTCCGGTGAGAGGAGCGCCGAACCGGCGCGCCGTTTCTGTCATTCTATCAACCCGGACCAAGCGAGAACGGCTTCGCGGAGGCCGCCCGGATGGGTCGCACGTCCCGGTGCCCGAGCAAGCGGGACCCTACGAGCGGTCCGCCTCCCGAATCCACATGGTGACCACGGTGCCGAGCGCGAGCGCGACCACGACCTCGGCCCAGAGCAGGATCGCGAGATCGGCCCGCGTTCCGATCGGAGGCGCTCCGGGCATCCCGGCGCGCAACAGCGGAAGCGCCACGAGCATCGCGGCGAAGAGGTTCGCGAACGAGACCTCGAGCGGCCGCCTCCCGAGAAGCATCGTCGCCGTCATCGCCGCCGCGGAGAGCGCGAGCACGGCGATCACGGCGACGATCGTGAGCGCGAAGGCACGGCTCGCGCTCGGCCGCGTCACGTCGACGGAGAGTGCTAATTCGCCCGGCTCGTCGGGCTCCGCCGCGGACGAGCGGACCGACCACCCGCCGAGGCCGGGCCAAACCGTGGCCGCGACCGGGAGCGGCCGGCTCCCGCCGCCCGGCACGATCTCGCCGGCGCGGACGTACAGGTGACCGGCATACCGGTCGAACGGGTAGGCCGCGACGCTGCCCGTGAGGTCGATCGCCACGGGGACGCTCGGAAATCCCGCCCCGCGCGTCAGGCGGATGCGCCGCTCGGAATCGCCGTCGCCGATC
>CAZZZK010000399.1:0-1544 GCA_964658555.1 Vulcanimicrobiota bacterium
GCTCGAAGCCGAGCGCCGCGCGTTCGCCGACCGCAGCAGCGCGCTCGGCGATCCCGACTTCGTCGCGTCGTCCGTCGCGGCGCTGCTCGCGCCGGCACGCATCGCGCGGCTCGCCGGGTCGATCGAGCCGAACCGCGCGACGCCGTCGACGTCGATCGCGGGCATCGCGTTTCGCGAAGGCCGCAACACCACGAATTACGCGGTCGTCGACGCGGCGGGCGACGCCGTCGACGTGACCTACACCCTCAACTCGACGTTCGGCAGCGGCCTCGTCGCCGCCGGAACGGGCGTCCTGCTCAACGACGAGATGGACGACTTCACGAGCGCTCCGGGCGTCCCCAATCAGTTCGGACTCGTGCAGGGTGCGGTCAACGCGATCGCTCCCGGGAAGCGGCCGCTCTCGTCGATGGCACCGACGATCGCGCTCGGACCGGACGGACGCGTCGCGTTCGTCGCGGGCGCGGCGGGCGGTCCGCGGATCATCACGACGACCCTCGATCTGCTGCGCTCGAGCTTGCAGGACGGCGTGCCGATCGCGCGGGCGATCGACGCGCCGCGCTTTCACGAGCAGTGGCTGCCGGACGTCGTCTACGCGCAGCCCGGCACGTTCGCGCCGCGGGCGGCGTCCGCGCTCCGGGCGATGGGCTACCGGATCGAGTACGGGCCGGCGGATTCGGACGCCAACGCGATCGCGGCCGGCTCGCGCGGCGTGCGGACCGCCGCGCACGACGATCGCCGGCCGGAGGGATCGGCGCTCGCCTACTGACGGCTCGCGCGGCGTCCCGCCGTGCGTTATACTCGGGAGGTGCCGTACATTCGCGAAATCATCAAAGACGGGCATCCCACGCTGCGGAAGGTCTCGAAGAAGGTCAATCTCGAGGAGCTGAAAGATCCGCTCTTCCAGCAGCTCATCGACGACATGTTCGAGACGATGTACCACGCGCCCGGCATCGGGCTCGCGGCGCCGCAGATCAACGTCGGGAAGCGGCTCTTCGTCGTCGACCTCCAGGACGAGAAGGAGGAGCACGGTCCGTTCACCGTCGTGAATCCGAAGTTCACCGTGCTCGAGGGCGAGATCGAATCGATCGAAGGCTGTCTCTCCGTCCCGGGGATGATCGGCGACCTTCCCCGCTACGAGCGCGTCGTGTGCACCGGCTTCGATCGCCACGGCGCCAAGATCGAACTCGAGGGGACGGGCCTCTTCGGCCGGTGCCTGCAGCACGAGATGGATCACCTCGACGGCGTGCTCTACATCGACAAAGCGAAGAACATCCGGCCCGCGCAGACGGACGAGGAGCGCGAGGCGCTCGCCGCCGCGGAGACCGAGGGTGCCGCCCTCGAGCGCAACGCCGAAGCCGTCTCTGCCTAAGCCGCGCGGCGTCTTCTTCGGAACGAGCGAGTTCGCGGTTCCGGCGTTCGGCGCGTTCGCGGGCGAAGCGGACTGCGTCCTCGTCGTGACCCAACCCGACCGGCCGGCCGGCCGCGGGCAGCGGCTGCAGCCGACGCCCGTGAAACGTGCGGCGCTCGAACGCGGCATCCCGACG
>CAZZZK010000399.1:1554-2050 GCA_964658555.1 Vulcanimicrobiota bacterium
GATCGAACCCGAGCGCCTGCGCGATGCGTTCGAGCGGCTCGTCGCCGCCGACGCCGCGCTCTTCGCCGTCGCGTCGTACGGAAAGATCGTCCCGCAGCGCGTCCTCGATCTCGCGCCGCTCGGCGCGCTCAACGTACATCCGAGCCTGCTGCCGCTCTATCGCGGTGCGACGCCGCTGCAGTCGCAACTCCGCGACGGCGTCGTCCGCAGCGGCGTCTCGATCATCGCGATGGACGCCGGGATGGATACGGGCGACGTGGTGCTCGCCGAAGAGCGCACGATCGCCACGGACGAGACGTACGGTTCCCTTCACGACCGCTTCGCCGAGCTCGGCGCGTCGCTGCTCGCCCGCGCGTGCCGCGAGGCCGCGAACCGGACGCTCGCGCGCGTCCCGCAAGCGCTGCTCGGCTCCGAATCCGAGGCGCGGCGGACCGCGACGCGCGTCGCGACCAAAGAGGATTTGATGATCGATTGGACCCGGACGGCGACGCAGATC
>CAZZZK010000400.1:0-2041 GCA_964658555.1 Vulcanimicrobiota bacterium
CGCGCTCGAGGCCGCGTACGCGCGCGGCGAGACGGACGAATTCGTCGTGCCGACGATCGTCGGCGAGGCGCGGCCCGTGCGCGACGGCGACGCGGCGATCTTCTTCAACTTCCGCCCCGATCGCGCGCGCGAACTCACGCTCGCCTTCACGCAGCCGGGCTTCGATGCGTTCCCGGCCGTCGCGTACGAGCGCCTCGCGTTCGCGACGATGACGAAGTACGAGGAAGATATGGCGAACCCGGTCCTCTTCGGGCCGCGCCCGCAGGCGAACGTCTTCGGCGAGATCGTCGCCGCGGCCGGGCTCACGCAACTGCGGCTCGCGGAGACCGAGAAGTACGCGCACGTGACGTATTTCTTCAATGGCGGCCGCGAGACGGTTTTCGCGGGCGAGGCGCGCGAACTCGTCGCCTCGGATCGCAGCGTCGCGACCTACGATCTCGCGCCCGCGATGCGCGCCGAGGCGATCACGGACGCCGCCGTCGCGGATGTTGAAGCGCGCGCGCACGACGTGATCGTGATGAATTACGCGAACGCCGACATGGTCGGCCACACGGGCGTGATGGCGGCGACCGTCGCGAGCCTCGAGACGCTCGACGCGCAGCTCGGCCGGCTCGCCGACGCCGTGCTCGCCGCGGACGGCATCCTCGCGATCACGGCCGATCACGGGAACGCCGAAGAGAAGCTCGATCCGGGGGGAGCGCCGCTGACGGCGCATACGACGAACCCCGTACCGTTCGTGCTCGTCTCGCGCGAGCCGCTCGGCGCGGGCGCGCTCTCGGACGGCACGCTCGGCGACGTCGCGACGACGCTCCTGCCGCTGCTCGGACTCGACGTGCCGAAGGAGATGACCGGCCGCGATCTGCTCGCGCCCGCGACGCACGCGACGGTCCGGCATTAGCACGAAACGGCTGCAGAAAGCCGCGCGGCGACTCATCGACGCGGCATCGGGGATGCCCGACGTCGCGATCGTCCTCGGCAGCGGCCTCGCGGACGCGACGCTCGCACGCATCGACGGCACGGACGTTCCGTATCGAAAGCTGCACGCGCCGAAGCCGCGCGTCCCCGGGCACGCGGGCATCGCGCGCATCGGCACGTGGGCCGACAAGCGCGTCGTGGCCTTCGCCGGGCGGCCGCATCTCTACGAAGGCTACGATCCGCACGAGGTCGCGTTCCTCGTCCGGCTCGCGGCCGCGTCGGGCGCGCACGCCGTCGTGATCACGAACGCCGCGGGCGCGCTCTCGGCGCGCTTCCGGACGGGCGACGTCGTCGCGATCTCCGATCACATCAACCTCACGGGCGCCACGCCCCTCGCCGCAAACGACGAGCATCGCTTCGTCGTGATGGCGGATGCGTACTCGGCGGATCTGCGTCGCCTCGCGCGCGGCGACGGGGCCGGCAACGGGATCGGCGAAGCCGTCTACGCGGGCGTTCGCGGGCCGCAGTACGAGACGCTCGCCGAGGCCGAAGCGCTGCGGCGGCTCGGCGCCGAACTCGTCGGTATGTCGACCGTCCTCGAAACGATCGCCGCGCGATCGCTCGGCCTGGACGTCCTCGGCCTCTCGCTCGTGACGAACGTGATCGGCGCGGCCGGCGGCGACGTCGCCCACGAGGAGGTCCTCGCCGTCGCGAAACGCGGCTCGACGCACGTGGCGGATATCATCGAACGCGTCCTCGCACGCCTCTGACGCAGGCCCCACGCACCGGCTCACCACGCACTACGCAGACGAACGGAGCTCACGATGCCCGAGACCCTCGCAATCCTCGTCGGCGGCGGCCCGGCGCCCGGCATCAACGGCGTCATCGCGGCCGCGACGCGCGAGGCGGAGCGTCACGGCTGGCGCGTGATCGGCGTCCGCGAAGGCTATCGCCACCTCGCGCTCGGCGATCCGACGCACGCGCACGAACTCACGAGCGACGACGTCGAGGGGATCGAACGCCGCGGCGGCTCCGTCCTCGGCACCTCGCGCACCAATCCGTCCAAGAGCGAGGAGACGCTCGCGAATTGCGCCGAGACGCTCGAACAGCTCGGCGTGAAGTATCT
>CAZZZK010000401.1:0-2039 GCA_964658555.1 Vulcanimicrobiota bacterium
CGTTACGATCGGTGCGAGGGAGACGGGCTCGCGACGGGCGCCGCGCCCGAGGCGGAGCCGGTTCGCGACGCGTTCGCCACGAGCTTCACGGCGAACGCGCGCTTCTCGCCCGGCATGAGCTGATCGGGTTCGTCGCTCTGCTGCGTCGCGTAGCCGGGCGCGCTGACGGCGTACGACCACGGGCCGGTCGGCACGACCGGAATCTTATACGCGCCCTGCGCGTCCGTCTGCGAAGAAAGGACGCCGTTGACCGTGACGACGGCGTTGGGAAGTGCGGCGCCCGTCGCGGCGTCCGTGACCTTGCCCGAGATCGACGCGTAGTTGCCGGCCGGAGGCAAGCCGAGGCCGCATCCGGCGAGTGCGAACGCGGCCGACGCGGTGAGGAAACGCAGGCGCCGCATGGTACGCGCGGTCAGGCCGCGCTCACCCCTTCCTCGCTGTCCTGACGATCGAGATTGCTCGCTTTTTCCTTGAGGACCCATGCGTTCGCGGCCTCGCGGTGCGCGTCGTCGACGCGCCCCTTCGCCCAGGCGACGATCTCGTCGTCCGTCCGGTTCGTGCGGATCGCTTCGTCGAACTCCGAGACGGGGACGCCCCAACGCTCGAGGACGCCCTTATCCATCGGACACGGATAGATGTAATCGTGAATCGTTCCGTCGGCCGCGGCGCGCGCCTTATCGAATAAGCGCGCGAGCCACGTGAAGCCCGAGAGCTCTTCGCGGCCGCGCCGCGGAAAAACGGTCCCACTTCGAAAATCGGTCGGCATGTATCGTCCTTTCCCCAGTTGCGGAAGGTTGCACGGTACGGTCGCGCGCTACGACGAGCGGCGCGGATAGAGCACGACGGAGAGCGACGCGAAGGCGGCGACCACGTCCTTATCCTCGAAATCGCCCTGACGTCCGACGTACGCGACGTCGATACTCCGTTTCCCGTCGACGAGCAAGTATTCGCATCGCCGAACGAAATGCCCGACCTGGTTGCCGGAATTGATGCGCAGGAACCAGGCCGGCATCCCGTTCGCGAGCGCGATCTTCGTCTTCCCCGTCACGAACGTCCCGTCGCTGCCCTGGCGCATGTCGCTCTCGTGCCCGCGCTCGTAATCGTCGAGCGAGCCGTCGTAGCCCGGATCGATCGTGATGACGATCTCGCGGGCGTCGGGTTTGCCCGCGTGATAGACGTACAGCGCGACCGGCACCTTCGCCGCGTCTTCGGAATTGCCGGACCGGTCGTCGGCGGGCGCGTCGATCGGGATGCGCGCGAAATCGGCGGGTGCCGCGAAGTGCATCGCCGGATCGTTGTACTCTTGTTCGATCGCGCCGGCCGGCGCGCACACGGTGAGGGCGAAGGCCGCGAGCGCGGCGAGCGAGAGGCGTTTCATGAATGCTCCAGGACGCGGGCGAGGGCCGGCAACGAAACGGCGTACCGGTACCCGACGTTGCGGTGATCGTCGTCGAACTCTTCGTGCGCGACGGTGAGTCCCATCGCGCGCATCCGGTCGACGAGGATGCGCGCGCCGAGGTCGAGCCCGTATTCGTCGCGGCGGCCGCAGTCGACGTATCGCAGGCGCAGTGCGGCGAGCGCGTCGTACGCGGTCGTGCAGCGTTCGGCGGGATCGTACGCGAGCCAGCGCGCGAAGACGTCCTCGCGGATGCGCGCGGTACGCGCGTCGAAGGGCAGGTCGAAGGCGAACGGCGCCGCCGCGACCGGCGAATAGGCCGCCGCGTAGCCGAGCATCTCGATCGTCGCGTACTCGTGCTGCGGCCGCTTCGCGCGCGCTTCGAACGCCTCGACGAACGCGCGCGCGTCGCCGCCGTACGCTTCGAGCGTCCGCTGCGCGAGCGCGAAGCCGGGGGCGAAGCTCGCCGCGAAGTTCGTATCGCCGCTGTGCGAGGCGAACGCGCCGAAGATTCCCGGGTGCGTCATCACGAGATGGAGCGCGCCGAAGCCGCCCGAGGATTTGCCGAGCACCGCGCGGCCGCCCGCCTGCGCGATCGTCGGATAGCGCGCGTCGATCGCGCCGACGACGTCGCGCACGACGT
>CAZZZK010000402.1:0-2033 GCA_964658555.1 Vulcanimicrobiota bacterium
GACCGTCGCCGCGCCCGGCAAGTCCGCATCTCCGGCGCCCGCGATCCCCGCACCGCCCGCCGCCACCTCGTCGCCGGCCGCGCTCGCGTCGTCGACGACCGGAACGTCGCAGAGCGGCGGCGCGGTCCTGTGCGCGCATTTCGCCGCGAATCCGATGTGCTCGCCGCTCCCCGCGAATCCCGCGATCAGCGCGTCGAGTACGGCGTGGGCGGCGGTCCTCTTTCAGGCGGGCCGCGACGGATTCGGCGGCATCAATACGGGCGACGCGTCCGATCCCGGCGCCGCGTTCACCGATCGCAACGACGCCAGCGAGCCGCTCGATCATCTAGCGCCGGGCGCGCCGGCGGTCGCCCAAACGATCGTCTGCGACGCCGTCTCGTGGGGGCCGTCCGTGTGCGCGAAGACGGGCATGCAGGGGCGCGTTCTGAGCGTGCCGGCCGGGATGGTCCCGGCGGGCAACAGCGACCACCACTACTCGTACGACGACCCGACGGCCGGCGGCGAATACGATTTCTGGCTCGCCCCGATGCCGGGTCCGGCCGGCGCCGCGATGCACGTCGGGGGCGCGGGGTTCTGCCGCTGGGGCGGCGACGGGACGGCGTGCTCGGACGCGACCGCGACCAACATCGCGACGAGCCTCGGCGGCCTCGACGCGCAGACGATCGCGGCGGCCGAAGGCGACCCGCACGGCACGCTCGGCTACGCGGTCGCCGTGTCCGCACTCTGCGCCGATACGGCCTTCGTCTATCCCGCGAACGCGAGCGACGGCGCGAACACGAATACGTCGCCCGCCTGCGTGACGGCGCTCGCGCCGGGAGCGCGTCCGCCCGAAGGCGTGCGCTGGTATCTCGATAAGAGCGACGCCGACATCGACGCGACGGCGAACGCCCCGTACGTGAAAGTCGTGCTGCGCACGATGGATCGCGAACACTACGGCGGCACGATCGTCGACACGAACTGGCCGGGCGCCCCCGGCTTCTCGGTCTCGGCGCATCGCGGCGATTATCGCTTCGCATCCGCCGAAGCGGGTTCGGGGACGGGCAACGACGCGGCGATCCCGATCACGACGCTCGGCATCGATCTCCGCACCGACGTCCGTTTCTGTTCGAACGGCACCTGTTAGCGCGTATCGCGACGACCGTTCGGAACTAAAGCAACTCCAACCGGTCGAGGATCGTGTAGATGGAAGCGATGTGGATGCCGACTTCGATCGTCCCGTCGCGCACGTAACGGCGCAGCTCGGCGAGGGTCGCGAGCTCCAGCGTGATGTCTTCGGTCGGATCGAACGTCTGCGCCGTGCGCGGCTCGGCATCGCGCGCGAGATAGAGATGGTACGTCGTCGTCGCGCCGGTCGGATCGAAGACGTACGTCCCGATGCGTTCGAGATCGCCCGCGGGTGCGTACCCCGTCTCCTCGGCGAGTTCGCGGCGCGCGCACGCCGCCGCATCCTCGCCCGGGTCGATCCCGCCCGCCGGGAGCTCGAGCACGATGCGGCCGATACCGTGCTTGTACTGCCGCACGAGCACGACCCGCTCGTCCGGCGTCAGCGCGAAGACGACGGCGAAGCCGCGCGACTCGCGAACGTAATACGGCCCGACGCGCGCGCCGTTCGGCAGCTCGACCGTATCGCGACGCAGGCGCAGGTGCGGCGTTTCGATGACGATGTCGGAGCCGGTAACGCGCCAATCGCCCGGGGAGCTCGCGTCCGAGCCTCGATCTTCGGTCATGACGCGTGCGCTTCGCCGCCGCGCCGGCGCCTTCCGGATCGCGCTGCGGAGGCCCGCGGCGTCGCAAAGACTCACGTGGTTCCGTGCCTAAGCATCGGAACCGAGAAGATACGAGGGAGCATGCGGGTCATCGAAGCGTTACGAATCGGAGAATTCTACCAAACGTCGTACGGAACGCTCTGGAAAGACGGCACCTACTTCTCACGCGGCACGCGCGTGATGGTGGCGGGTCTCCATCTCGATCAGGGATATTGCGTCCGCTTCCCGGTCGAGGTCGAGGGCGAGCCGCTCGAAACGTGGGAAGAT
>CAZZZK010000403.1:0-2028 GCA_964658555.1 Vulcanimicrobiota bacterium
TCGTCATCTCGCTCGAGCTCGTCAACACGGCGATCGAGGCCGTCGTCGATCTCATGACGGTCGCCCACCATCCGCTCGCGAAGATCGCGAAGGACGCGGCGGCCGGAGCGGTGCTCGTCGCCGCGATGGGCTCGGTGATCGTCGGCTACCTGGCGTTCTATCAGGGCGTCACGGCGAGCGGCGCGAAGGTGACGGCGGCCGTCGCGACCGTCCCGCGCAACGAGGTGTTCGTCGCGCTGACGATCGTCGGGGTGGTGACGATCTTTCTCAAGGCGTACGCCGGACGGCGCGGTTCGCCGCTGCAGGGCGGCGCGGTCTCGGGGCATGCCGCGCTCGCCTTCGCGGGGGCGACGCTCATCGCACTGCTCGGCGGGACGCTCGTCGTCGCGCTGCTCGCGTTCTTCCTCGCATTCCTCGTCAGCCAGAGCCGGATCGAAGGTGGGATTCACACCTATGGTGAGGTCGTCGCCGGAGCCGCGACCGGAACCGCGATCACGTTCGGGCTCTTCCTGCTCGTGCGGTTTTGAGCGCCGGATGCTCGCCCGGAGCGTGTGCTATAATGGCTCGGATTTGAGTACCGACCCCCCGCCACGAGAAGCCGCTCGGGCGTCCGAAGCATGATCGACGACGTCGCCGGTCGCCACACCGAGGAGATCGCGGCCCTCGTGCTGCTCGTCTTCGGAGCCGCGTTCTTCTCGGGATCCGAAGCGGCGCTGATCTCGCTCTCGCGCCTGCGCGCGCGCGGGATGGTCGAACGCGACGTCAAGGGGGCGGCGAGCGTCATCCGGCTCTTGGACGACCGGAACCGGTTCCTCACGTCGATCCTGATCGGCAATACGGTCGTGCTGCTCGCGGCGGACTCGATCGCGACGCTGCTGTTCCTCACGAGCGGCGTCCCCAATCCCGCGCTCGTCTCGACGATCGTGATGACGTTCTTCCTGCTCGTCTTCGGCGAGATCGTTCCGAAGACGATCGCGGTATCGAACAACGAGTATTGGGCGATCCGGCTCGCGCCGATCGTCGATCGCGTCGCGTGGCTGATGACCCCGCTGATCGCGATGTTTCTGTTCTTTACCAATCTCATCGTGCGCGCGTTCGGCGTCTCGCCGCATACGAGCGGCCCGTTCGTCACGGAGGACGATATTCGCAACATCGTCAACGCCGGCGCCGAGCAGCGCGTGCTCGAAGAGGGCGAACGCGAGATGATCCATTCGATCATCCAGTTCGGCGATACGATCGTGCGCGAGGTGATGACCCCGCGACCCGACATGATCGCGGTCGACATCCTCGCCTCCCCGCGCCGGGCGCTCGATCTCGTGATCGCCGAGGGCTATTCGAAGCTGCCGGTTTTCGACGGGACGGTCGATAACGTCGTCGGCGTCGTGCACGACCGCGAATTGCTGATCGCCCTCTCCGACGGGACGCTCGCGACGCAGCCGCTGCGCGCGTTCATGCGCCCGATCACCGTCGTCCCGGAGTCCAAGCGCGTCTCCGAACTGCTGCGCGAGATGCAGCGCGGGAAATTCTCGCTCGCGATC
Organism: Vulcanimicrobiota bacterium; assembly: GCA_964658555.1. Taxonomy (GTDB): domain Bacteria; phylum Vulcanimicrobiota; class Vulcanimicrobiia; order Vulcanimicrobiales; family Vulcanimicrobiaceae; genus CAZZYZ01. The sequence continues at coordinate 1,539 of CAZZZK010000403.1, forward strand.
GTGCTCGACGAATACGGCGGGACGGCCGGGCTCGTCACGATGGAGGATCTGCTCGAGGAGATCGTCGGCGAGATCCGCGACGAACACGACGAGGGCGAAGAAGAGGCGATCCGGATCGTGAGCCCGGGCGAAGCCGCGGTCGACGCCGGGACGAACATCGAGGACGTGAACGCGAAGCTCGGGCTCCACCTGCCGCACGAGGAGTTCGAGACGATCGGCGGTCTGACGGTCGGCCTCTTCGGGCGCCTGCCGCTCTCGGGCGAAGAGATCACCACGGCCGACGGCGTGACGCTCAAGATCGATCGCACGCGCGGGCGCCGCATCCTCGCCGTGCGGATCTTCAAGCCCGGGCTCGTCCCCGAGGGCGGCGAGGCGATCGTCGACGATCTCGATGCCGAACGCGTCTGACGGCGAGTTGATCGCGGCCGCCCGCGCGGCGCGCGAGCGCGCGTACGCGCCGTATTCGTCGTTCGCCGTCGGCGCCGCGCTT
>CAZZZK010000404.1:0-2017 GCA_964658555.1 Vulcanimicrobiota bacterium
CGTTCGCCGCCTCCGTCGCGCTCGCGACGGCGGTCTCGGCCGCGCCCCTCCCGCCCGGGAAGCCGGCGTCCGGAATCGAGCTCGTCGCCGGGCCGCGCGGGGGCCGCATCCTCATCGGGCACGAGCGCGGGGTCTCGAACGCGGTCGCCGGGCTTCGCGCGGCGATCGCGGCCGGTGGCGGCTACTTCGACGCGCGGCCGACCGTGAAGAGCGTCGGCGCGAGCGCGGACGGCCGGGCCGCGTACGGCGCCTTCGACGCGCGCCTGCACGGGACGACCGTCGCCGGGATCGCGATCGTCGCGCTGCGGTCGGGCGGCGACGCCGCGGTCGTCGCGCTCTTCGACCGGCCGGCCGGGTTGAAGGCGAGCCTGCGGCCGATGCTCGCGTCGCTCGGCGCGCCTCCGTCGGGCGCTCGCGGGCCGGGATCGGCCGTCGCGCCCGCGCGCCCGCTGCGCGAATACGACCTTCCCGACGGCAGTGCGTCCGCGATGCTGCCGCCCGATTGGGTGCTCACGACTGCGAATCGCGGGCAGCTGACGGCCCACGACCGGGCGAACGAGCAGAACGCCGTGCTCGGCGTGACGATCCCGATCACCGATCCGCGCGCGGGGATGGGCGCGCGGATCGCGGCCAACTCCGGAGGCTTCGTGATCCCCTACGAAGCCGACCCGGCCGACGCGTACGTCGCGTTCGTGAACGCCGTGTCGCGCCGCACGAATTCGCCGCAGAACGTCAAGATCGCGCTGCGCAAAGAGCTTCCGAGCCCGGGCGGCCGGACGTCGTACCTCGTCGGCGAGCAGACGAGCCCGACGGGCGTTCGCGAGGGATTTTTCGGTTACGTCGGCGTGAGTCCGATCATGGCGATGGGAGGCTACAACGTGACGTTCACGATGATGAGCGGGCCGGCGCGAACGATGCCGCAGAACGTCGCGACGCTCGCCGCGATCTTCAAGTCCTATAGCGTCAACGGTCGCGTGCTGCAGCAGCAGACCGCCGCGAGCGAACGGCAGTCGCTCGCGATCGCCCATCAGGCGATCGCGAATATCGACGCGACGGGCGCCGCCTCGATGGCGAACGCCGCGGCGAACCAGGCCGCGATCGATCGTTCGACGAGCGGCTACGTCCACTACTTGAGCGGTTCGGACGTCGTCGAACGCATCGGCAGCGGGGCGCGCGCGTCGGTCGACGCCGATTTCGCGCAGAATCTCGCGACGTCGGATCCGCAGAATTTTCGCGTCGTTCCGATGTCGCAGTACAACGCGGGCGATTGAGCGTCACTCGGCCGCGATGAGCGCGAGGGCACCGCGCCCGCGACGCTCGGCTTCGCGATCGAGCGCCTCGCGTTCGAGGCATTTCATCAGGATGTGCGCCGTGACGAGCGTATCGTCGAGCGCACGGTGCGCGACGATCGTGCGTCCGCCGCCGATCGCCGCATCGATCTCGAGGTAGCGGCGCAGACTCTGATTGCCGTAGGCGGGCGCGTTCGGAAACGCGCGCCGCGCGAGTGCGACCGTGCAGATCCACGGCCGGTCGTCGAGCGGCGCGAGGAACCGGCGATCGAACGAGGCGTTATGCGCGACGGGCCGCGCGCCGTCGCATCGCCGCAGCAGCTCGCGCGCCGCGACGTCGAACGTCGGCGCGCCGCGCACGTGACGATCGGCGATGCCGTGCACGCGTGTGACCCGCGGCGGGATCGCGCGCTGCGGATCGACGAGCGACGCCCACGTGGAGACGATGCGACCTCCGTCGACGATCGTGCACGCGATCTCGACGACGCGATCGGCGAGCGGATCGAAGCCGGTCGTCTCGACGTCGACGACGGCGTACCGCCGGTGCATCGGGCAGCGCCGCGGCCGGCGCGCGCACGCGACGAGAACCGCGGGCGGCGCAGCCGAGGAGGCGCGGATGTACGTACGAGCGTCGCGAGAGGACGTCACGCGGCGAGCGTATCGGACCGGTGTGCCACCATGGTGGCCGCCGCGTCGGAGTCGTGCACCCCATAGGCGATGGCGATCCC
>CAZZZK010000405.1:0-2005 GCA_964658555.1 Vulcanimicrobiota bacterium
CCCCCGCGCGCTACGCGACGTTCGTGCGGTCGACGCAGCGACAGAGCGGCCTCATCGATATCTTGAAAAAGGACGACGACTACTACTTCGATCTCGGACCCGCCGCGCTCGACCACCCGTTCATCGTCGCGCCGGTGCTGGCGTCGGGGATCGGGAGCGACGCGTTCGCGGGGCGGATCTTCGATTCGTTCCTCATCGAATTCAAGCGCGTCGGCCGGCGAATTCTCTGGATCGACGTCAACTCGTCGTTCAGCGCGCCGCCGGGCAGTTCGGCCGCGAACGCGCTCGCGATCTCCGTCTCGGACTCCGTCATCAACAGCACGCCGATCGTCGCCGAGGACGACGCGAAACAGCACGTCGTCGTCTCGGCCGCGTTCTTCCTGACCGACTTCGAGAACGTCGGCCGGGAGATCGGCGCGGCGGGCGATGCCGGACCGAAAGCCGCGGAGTTGCTCTTCGGCCCGGCGCTGCGCTCCGGGTACGCCGTCGATCCGACGAAGTCGTACGTCGAGCGTACGAAAGCGCTGCCGCAGAACGACGAACTCTCGGTCCGGCTCGCGTTCTCGGGGCCGCCCGGCGCCGACGTCGGCGGGGCTCCGAGCGACGGCCGCGGCGTGCGCATCGGGATGCACTATTCGATCGTCGATCCGCCGGCCGCGAGCTCCTACGTCCCCCGGCTGGCCGACGACCGCATCGGCTATTTCGTCACGTCGCACAAGCGTTTCGATAACGATTCGCTGCCGACGCCGATCGTGCGCTACGTCGATCGCTGGAATTTCCAGCGCGGTCCGATCGTTTACTACCTAACGAACGAGATCCCGCAGGAGTACAAGCCGGCGATTCGCACGGCGCTCTTGGAATGGAACGCGGCGTTCGCGGCGGTCGGGATCCCGCACGCGATCGAGGTGCGCGATCAGCCGAACGATCCGGCGTGGGATCCCGACGACGTGCGCTATTCGACCGTTCGCTGGATCACGAGCGACGTCTCGCCGTTCGCGGCGTACGGGCCGCATATCGCCGATCCGCGCACGGGCGAGATCCTGCGCGTCGAGATCGTGATCGACGGCGAAGCGCTGCGCTCGGTAAAGCGCGGGTTCGTCGATCAGGTCGCCCCGACGCGTCAGATCGCGCTCGGCGCGTACGGCCTGCCCGCCGGGGGCGCGCGCGGCGCGGGCGGCTGCGCGAGTTCGGCCGCCTGCGATACGTTCGAAGCGGGTTCGGCGGAGCTCGCCGCGACCGGAAGCGTCGCGCTGCAGCTCTCGGGAGCGTCGTCCGAAGCGGTCGGTCGCTACGCGCAGCGCTGGCTGCAATCGGTCGTGCTCCACGAGTCGGGCCATAATTTCGGCTTGCGGCACAACTTCATCGCCTCGACGCGCTACCCGCTCGCGAAGCTCCACGATGCGGCGTTCACGAAGGCGCACGGCCTGTCGAGTTCGGTGATGGACTACACGCCCGTGAACCTGTCGCCCGACGGACGTCCGCAGGGCGAATACTTCCAGCTCGCGCTCGGCGCGTACGATCGCTGGGCGATCCGGTACGGCTACGAATCGTTTCCGAACGTGCGCCGGCCGGAGGACGAGATAGTGCCGCTACGCGGCATCGCGGACGAGAGCACGCGCCCGGGGTACGCCTACGCGACCGACGAGGACGCCCCGGGCGGCCTCGGCGTCGATCCGCGCGTCGCCGCGTTCGATCTCTCGAGCGATCCGCTCGCCTTCGACGCGAACCAGTTCGCCGTCTACTCGTCGCTGTTCGCGAAGCTCGACCGGGTCTATCCCGAGCGCGATCAGCCGTACGTCTACGAGCGGCGCGCGTTCGAGACGATGTTGCGCGGCTACGTGCGTGCGGCGCTGCTCACGACGAAGTACGTCGGCGGTATCGAAACGTCGCGCGATCATCGCGGTCAGCCCGGCGGCGTCGCGCCCGTGCTGCCGGTGCCGCGTGCGGATTCGGCGCGCGCGTTCGCGATGATCTCGAAGAACGTCTTCTCGAGCGCGGCGTTTCG
>CAZZZK010000406.1:0-2004 GCA_964658555.1 Vulcanimicrobiota bacterium
CGACGTCTCGGCCTATCGCGTCACGCAGGAATGGTTCGCCTCGCCCGACGGCACGCGCGTGCCGCTGACGCTCGTCGCGCGGAACGACGTACCGCGCGACGGGACGGCACCCGCGATCCTCTACGGCTACGGCGGCTTCAACGTCTCGCTCGTGCCCGCGTATACGCCGAGCGTCGTCCCGTGGCTCGACGCGGGCGGCGTCTACGCGATCGCGAACCTGCGCGGCGGCGGCGAGTTCGGCGAGGCGTGGCATCGCGCCGGGATGCGCGAGCGCAAACAGAACGTCTTCGACGACGCGATCGCCGCGCTCGCGTATCTCGGGGCGAGCGGCATCGCCGACCCGGCGCGGCTCGCCATCCTCGGCGGGAGCAACGGCGGCTTGCTCGTCGCGGCCGTCGTGACGCAGCGCCCGGAGCTCCTGCGCGCCGCGGTCTGCCTCGTGCCGCTGACCGACATGCTGCGCTTCCACGAGTTCCTGATCGCGCGGCTGTGGATCGCGGAGTACGGCGATCCGGACGTTCCGGACGACGCGGCGTTCCTGCGCGCCTATTCGCCGTATCACAACGTGCGCGCGGGGGTCGCCTATCCCGCGATGCTCGTGGCGAGCGCGGAATCCGACGGCCGCGTCGATCCGATGCACGCGCGGAAGTTCGGCGCGCTCGTGCAGCGCGAGACGGCGGGCGACGCGCCGATCCTCGTCTCGATCGAAGCGGAAGCGGGGCACGGGGCGGGTAAGCCGCGCCGCAAAGTCGTCGCGGAACTCGCGGACCGGTACGCGTTTCTCGGCGCCGCGCTCGGCGTCGCGTACGGTACCGCGGATGCGTAACGGGTACGCAAGCCACCAGCCAGCCGTCAAGGACGAGGTATTCACGTGATAACGGACCACGCAGCGTTCTCGTCCGAGGGCGAGCGATTCGCGCTTTACCGGGCCCCCGAAAACGCGGCGACGGCGACGTTCGCGGACGACGTTCGCGCGGGTTTCGCGGCCTCGCCGAAACGTATGTCGCCGAAGTATTTCTACGACGAGCTCGGTTCCGCGCTCTTCGAAGCGATCTGCGCGCTGCCGGAATACTATCTGACGCGCACCGAGGCCGCGATCCTCGATGCGAAGGCGCACGAGATCGCGAGCGCGCTCGCGGGGCCGATCGAACTCGTCGAACTCGGCAGCGGCAGCGCGCGCAAGACGCGGGCGCTCATCGAGGCGACGCTCGCGCTCCAGCCGCGGCTCACCTACCATCCGATCGATATCTCGCCGAGCGCGCTCGTCGCGTCGGCGAGCGCGCTCGTCGGCTCGTACGACCGGCTCGACGTCGTCGCGTACGCGAGCGATTACACGGACGTCCTCGCGGCGGGCCGGCTCCGCACGACCGAGCGCGTGCTCGCGCTCTTCCTCGGATCGAACCTCGGCAATTACGAGCCGCACGCGGCGGAGGCGCTGCTCTCCGCGCTCGTGCGCGCGCTGCGCCCGGGCGACGGCATCCTCCTCGGTACCGATCTCAAGAAGGACGCGCCGACGCTCGAGCGCGCGTACAACGATCCGACGGGCGTGACGGCGGCGTTCGACAAGAATCTGCTCGGACGGATCAACCGCGAACTCGGCGGCCGCTTCGATCTCGACGCGTTCGAGCACGTCGCGCGGTACGACGCGCGGCGCGGCGTCGTCGAGTCGTTCCTCGTCGCGCGGCGCGGGATGAACGTGCGCATCGACGCGCTCGATCTCGAGGTTCGGCTCGTCGCGGGCGAATCGATCCACACGGAGTCGTCGTACAAATTCGATGCCGTCGGGATCGCGGCGCTCGCGGCGCGCAGCGGCGCCCGCGTCGAACGGCGCTGGACCGACGACGGCGAGCGGTTCGCATTGACGCTGATCGTGGTCGACTGAACGTGGGCGCGCGCATCGGCATCACGACGAAGACGCCCGCGGGCGGTCCGGACGGGCTCGCGCGAAAGATGGGGCCGTACGTGCGCGCCGTGGAGCGCGCCGGCGGCGAGGCGACGCTGCTC
>CAZZZK010000407.1:0-1999 GCA_964658555.1 Vulcanimicrobiota bacterium
CGAGGCGATCGGGTAACCGGTCGCCTCGTTTCCGTTGGTGTCGAGGCAGCCGGCTATCTGCGGGCGTAGAGCTTCGCTTCGCGCTCGGTGCGAGCGCGACCGTCGCGAGCGCCGAACGCGCGGCGGCGGGGCAGCGCGCCGCGACCGACGCGAGCGGGTTCGGTGCCGACGTGGCGAGCCGCACGGCCGACGGCTCGGTCGTCGTAGCGCGCTGGGCGTACGCGGCGCCGCTCGCGTACGATGCCTACGTCGCGCGCACGTTCGGATCGCGGATCGTCGTGAGCGGCGCGCCGGGCGAGAACGTCGCGCGCTACGCGGCCTGGCGGGCGCGCTACGGCCACGTCTACGTCGTCACGACCGGCGACGATCCGCTCGGCCCGAATCTCGAACGCCGCTTCGCCTCCGCGCGCTGGCAGCTCGCCGAAGCGCGGCCGTGACCGTCGCACGGCGCGATCTGTCGTTCGCGCTCCTGCTCTCGTTCGCATCGTTCGCGCTCTCGCTCGCGGCGCTGCCGCCGTCGTTCGCCTTCTGGGATACGGGCGAGTTACAGACGGTCGCGGCGATCCTCGGCATCGCGCATCCGCCCGCCTGTCCGGCCTTCGTCTTGCTCGGCTGGCTCTTCGCGCACGGGCTGCCGTTCGGCGATCCCGCCTGGCGCGTCAACGCGATGAGCGCCGCGGCGATCGCGACCGCGGTCGGCGTCCTCTACGCGACGGCCCGTTCGCTCGGAACGAGTGCGCTCGTCGCCGTCCTCTGCGCGGCGGGATTCGCGACGGCGAGCGTGACGCTCAAGGACGCGACGCGCGCGGAGATCCAGACGCTCGAGCTCGCGCTGCGCGTCGCCGCGATCGCCTTCGCGCTGCGATACCACGCGCGCGGCCGGCGGCGCGATCTCTTCGCCGCGGCGTTCGCGCTCGGCCTCGCGGGCGCGACGCACGGGATCGCACTGCTGCTCGTGCCGTCGCTCGCACTGCTCGTGCTGGCTCGGGCGCGCGGTCTGCGACCCGTCGATCTCGCACTCGTCGCGGGCGGGATCGCCCTCGGTCTGCTGCCCTACGCATATCTGCCGCTGCGGAGCGCGTACGTCGCGGCGCACGGGCTCGATCCGACGGTCGGTCTCGGCCTGCCGCCGGGATTACCGTTTTGGAATTACGACGATCCGCACACGTGGCCGAACTTCGTTCGCGTCGTCACCGGAGCGGATTTCGACGTGCACAGCGGCTTCGCGGGCTTCCTCGATCTACGCGCGTACGATGCGTACGCGCTCGCGCTCGATCGCAACGTAGCGGCCGCCTACGGCGTGCCGGGCGCGATCGTCGCGGCGATCGGTCTCGTCGTGCTGGTCGTTCGCCGCCCCGTCCCCGGGATCGCGCTCGCGCTCGCCGCCCTGCTGCCGGTACCCTACACGCAGAGCTACAACGAATTGCAAGATCCCTCGCGGTACTATCTGCTCTCGCTCTGGTGCGCGGCGATCGCGATCGGCGCGGCGTTCGCGTATCTGAGCGAGCTGTTCGGATTCGCGCGGGGCCCCGGCCGGTTCGCGCTCGCCCTCGGGCTCGCCGCGTCGTTCGCGGCCGCGACGCCCGATCGCTTCGCGATCTTCGGCCAGCGCGACGACTACAGCGCCCCGCGGTACGTCGCCGACGTGCTCGGTTCGACGCCGAGCGATGCGATCGTCGTCGCCGAGTGGGCGTACGCGACGCCGCTCGCGTATGCCGCGTACGTGCAACATCGGATCGGGGATCGCGTCGTCGTCTCCGCATCGCCGCAGCAGTTCGCGCGCTTCTACCCGGCGTGGCTGCGTACGCGGCCCGTCTACGTCGTCTCGTTCGACGACGATCTCCGGCTGCCGGGCTTCGCCGTGCAGCGCGTCATCACGGGATACTATTACGAATACCGGCTCGCGCCGGCGCCGGCGGCGGCGGGCCGATGAGCGCGTTCGCGGGACCGCTCGTCGGCGTCGTCGCGTGTTTTCTCGCGCTGCTCGCCGGCGGCTTCC
>CAZZZK010000408.1:0-1998 GCA_964658555.1 Vulcanimicrobiota bacterium
GTCGCGGGCGGGGCGTTCTTCGCGCTGCTGGTCGGCCTGCCGATCGTCGCGCCGATCGGTGGCGAGATCGGACGGTTCGCGACGTTCTTCCGCGCGGGCGCGCTCGTCTTCGGCGGCGGGCACGTCGTGCTGCCGTTCTTGCAGTCGCTCGTCGGCCCCGACCGCGTGCCGGCGCGCGCGTTCCTCGCGGGCTACGGCGCGGCGCAGGCGATGCCGGGCCCGCTCTTCTGTTTCGCGGCGTTCCTCGGCGCGGCGGACCGCACGACGGTGTTGCCGGCCGTCTCCGCGGCGGTCGCCGTCGCCGGGATCTTCGCACCGTCGTTCCTGCTGCTCGCCGCGGCCCTGCCGCTCTGGGAAGCGGTTCGAGAAGCGCCGCGCGCGGCCGCGGTGCTCGCGGGGCTCGGGGCGGCGGTCGTCGGGCTCCTCGGCGCGGCCTTCGTCGATCCGATCGCGACGACGCTCGCGCGGGACCCGCTCGCGGCCGCGATCGGACTGCTCGCGCTCGTGCCGCTGCGGCGCTTCAAGGCGCCTCCCTGGGCCGTCGTCCTCGCCGCGGCCGCAGTCGGAGCCGCGGCTCGCTCCGCGATCGCCGCGCATACCGGGCCGTAACGTCCGGCGCCGCACGGGAGAGCGGCGCGCGAGTGGGAAGTCACGACGATCATGCTCGATGGATCGCGCACGTTCGAGATCGTCTGGGGTGCCGTCGCGGGCACCCTCTGCGTCGCGCTCGGAGCGCTCGTCGTCGCGGATTGGCTGCGCGTGCGGCATACGGCCGCACCGTCGATCTTCGGGCGCCGGCTCGATCCCGGGCGCGGGCTCGAACTCGCGTACGGGATCTTCACGCTCGCGATGGGCGGCACGAATTACGGCTGCCGCTTCATCGACCACGCGTATCTGCGCGGGGTGCACGAAGGCTATTTCGCGCTCACGCTCGCCGTCGTAGCGCTCGTCGCGCCGGGCTATCTCCTCCGCGGACGCGCGCGCCGGACGCTCGACGCGCGATAACGTCGCGATAATCCCGCTCTGCTACAACGGACGCACATGAATCGCAGCACCCGAACCTTCGTCGCCGGCGCCGCGCTCGTCGCGGCGGGCGTCGTCGTCGCGACGAAGACGTTTCCCGAGAGCGCCGTCCCGACCGCCGACGGCGCGCACCTCGTCGTCGTCGAATCGGGCGCCGGTTCGCCCGGCATCCGCATCCTCGCCGCGCGCGACCTCGCGAACGAACGCGATATCCCGGTCGAAAACGTGTACGGCGTGCCGCTCGCCGATGCCGCGGGCGGCGGCTTCTGGGTCGGCACGGCGCAGGACGACGGGCTCGCGCACTTCGACGCGGCGACGGGCGCGAACGATCGCACGATCGCGCTCCCGCACGGGTTCTGGCCCGCGGGGATCGCCCGGTCCCCCGACGGCGCGACGCTCGCGGTCGGCGGCGATACGGGCGACGCGGTCGTCTTCGTCGACGTCGCGTCGGGTGCCGTATCCGCGCCCGTGAAGATGCGGGCGATCGCGAGCGGCGACGACGCGCGCGTCGAGCACGACGTCCGCGAGAATCCGGCGAACGGCCCCGTCGCCTCGGGTTCGCACCCCGCGGGCCTCGCGTATTCGCGCGACGGCAAGACGCTCTTCGTCGCGCAGTGGGCCGCCGCATCGATCGCGACGATCGATACCGCGGGCCGCTCGTTCTCCGGCAGCATCGCGGTCGGCCGGCACCCCGAGTTCCTCGTCCCGTCGCCGGACGGTTCGCGACTCTACGTCTCCGAGACGGACGACGATTCGATCGGCGTGATCGACGTGCGCTCCCGCACGCGCGTCGCCGATGCGAACGTCGCGCCGTACGACGGCAAGACGTTCGGCGGGTCGCCGACGCAGATGATCGTCTCGAAGGACGGTACGCGGCTGTACGCGACGCTCTCGGCGGCGAACGCCGTCGCGGTCGTCGACGTCGCGGGCGCGATGCCGCGGCTCCTCGGAACGCTGCCGACGGGCTGGTATCCG
>CAZZZK010000409.1:0-1997 GCA_964658555.1 Vulcanimicrobiota bacterium
AATTCTCGCGACGCGACGTCGTCGCATTCGGCTCGACCGGTCTCGCGGCGGCGCTCCTGAGCGCTCGCGCCGAGGGCGCACCGCTGCCCGGGCCTTCGCCGCAGGACGTCGGAAGCGTCGCCGGGGGGCGGGTCACGCTCCCGGACGACGGCGCGCCGACCGATCCCGCGGAGACCCGGCCGCCGAATCCTTCACCTCCGAACGATCGCGTCGGTTTCGCGGTCGTCGGTCTCGGCCGGCTCTCGCTCGAGAACATCCTTCCGGCGTTCCGCAAGGTCCCGCTCAAGGATCAGTTCGCACTCGAGCTCGACCACATGGCGACGTGCGTCGCCGAGAACGTCGAACCGCATACGCCGGGCGAAGAGGGGCGAGCGGACGTGCGCATCATGCAGGCGATCTACCGGTCCGCCGACACGCGAGAAGCCGTCTCGCTTTCCGCTTCGGCGAAGATCGATGCGACGCGCGGCCCCGGTCCGAGGGACTCGTGAGCGCGTCGCGCACGGTCAGCGCCGGGCGGGGGCGGGGACGCGCCGCATGCTCTCGATCGCGACCGGCGGCGTGAGCGCGTCGCCGTCGGCGGGGGCGTCGAAGATCTCGTGCACGACGTACATTCCCCGCACGACGCGACCGAACGCGGCGTAGCCGGGTGCGAGCGGGCCGCCGTCGTCGAGATAGCGCGCGTTTCCGATGTCGATGAAGAACTCGCTCGAGGCCGTATCGGGAGCGGTCAGGCGCGCCATCGCGATCGTCCCGTCATCGTTATGCAGACCGGTTCGGCTCGTCGGTTCGAGGGCGATCGGCGTTCCGGTCACGCCGCGCTTTTGATTCCCGCCTTGGATGACTTCGAACGGCGCGCTCGGCTGCGTGCGCTTCGTAACGACGCGATAGAACGACGCGCCGTCGTACGCGTGCGTATCGACGTAGTGCAGGAAGTTCGCCGACGTGCGCGGAGCGTGCGCCGGATCGAGGCGCACGACGATCGTACCGTCGCTCGTACGGATCGCGACGTCGACGGGGCGTGGAGCGACGGCGGCGACGACGTGTGGAGGAGCGTGCATGCCCGCGGCTTTGCCGTCCGAGCGGCGAAGCCCGCCCGTCGCGAATACCCCTGCCGTCGACGAACCTGCCTCGACGACCCGCAGCCCTCACGGCGGCGAACCGTTCTCGGCCTTCCGGGATCCGCTCATCATCCTGCTCTCGGGCGAGGCGCGGCTTCGGCCGATCGTCATGACGTCGCTCGCGTTCATCGTCGGCATCCTGCCGCCGACGTGGGCTACGGGCGCGGGCGGCGCGAGCCGAAACTCGATCGGGACGGCCGTCTTCGGCGGCATGCCCGTCTCTACGGTACCGAACCTTCTCTTCGTCCCCGTGATCTACGTGGTGATCGCATCGATTCGGGCGCGCTTCACTCGCGACGTAAGAGCGACGCCGGCGAACGGGACGAACGGACACGCGGCCGGCTCCGCGGTGGCGGAGGTTCCGGCCGGTCCGGTGCGCGGCTAGCGCCGCAAACGAGCGTTCATGTGCCTCGTAGCGGGTAACGTGAGGCATGAAATCGTCATCGGGCAAGCGTTCTCCGCGCCGCATCGCGGCGACGCTCGCCGCCCTCGTCGCGTTGCTCGCCGTCGGGGGCGGGGCGTTCGTCGCCGGTCGCGCGTCGGCTCCGAAACCGAACCCGTCGAGCGCGGCCGGCACGTCGTCATCGTCGACGGGGGACGGAAATCAGCAGACGTCCGGAAATTCGAGTAACTCGGGATCGGGGACGACCGCGTCCGTTTCGAGCGGCGGCGGCGGCTCGTCCGGCGAGGCGGGGACGGGTATGGCCGCAGGCGGCGGCTCGGGCTCCGCGGGCGGCGATCTCGGCGCCGCATCCACGACGGGCGGCGGCTCGACGTCGAGCGGTTCGACGGGAACGAGCGACGGCTCGACGGGTTCGATGGGCTCGACGAACGGCTCGAGCGGCTCGTCGTCGGCGGGCGGCTCGAGTTCGACGGCGG
>CAZZZK010000410.1:0-1997 GCA_964658555.1 Vulcanimicrobiota bacterium
TCGCGCGCCGTCGCGCCCGTCGAACTCGAAGTCGTCCCGGTCGCGGCGCCGCGCGGCTATCCGAGCGCGCTCGTCGGGACGATCGGGATCGACGAACTCGAACGCGCGCGCGTCCGCATGGGCGAGATCGCCGGGATGCTCGCGGACGCGCCGCTCGAACGCTTCGCCGCGACGACCGATCCCGCGGCGTGCACGTACTGCGCCTACGCGAACGCCTGCCGCGACCGGCCGTTCGCGAGCGAGAGCCGGTTCGGCCGGTGAACGCGAGCGCCGAACCCGCCGCCCTCGACGCCGCGCAGCGCCGCGCCGTCGCGCATCCGCTCGCGGGCGGATCGCTCGCGCTGCGCGGTCCGGCGGGTGCGGGGAAGACGTACGCGCTCGTGCATCGCGCGATCGCGCTCGCCGCGGAGGCCGCACCGCGTCGCGTATTCGTGACGGCGCCGACCGATTTCGGCGTCTCGCGGCTGCGGCGCGAACTCGCACGCATCGGCGCGCCGGAGAACGTGACGGCGACGTCGTTCGGCGCGACGGCGTTCGCGTTCTTACGCGAGGCGCAGCCGCACTTCGGATCGCTCGAGACGATCGACGACGTACGCGCGTCGCTGCACTTCGAACGCGCGGCGGCCGACCTCTTCGATCTCGCGTGGACCGAGCTCGTCGCGGGCGAGATCGATCCCGAAGTGCCGGGGTTACTCGCGCCCGAACGATTCGCCGCCGCGGCGTTCCGGCTCGTCCGCAAGCTACGCGGGTCGCTCGTCTCGCCCGAGGCCTTCAAGGCCGCGGGCCTGCGCGGCGCGGCCGCCTTCTACGGCGCGCCGCCGAACTTCGCGAGCGCCGATCTCATCATCGAGACGCCAGAAAAATATCGCGACTCGCTGCGCGCGGATCCCGCCGAACTCGAACGCCAGCGCACGCGCGAGACGGACCTCGTGAAGGTTCTCGCGCGGCTCTACGAACGCTATCTCGAAGAGCTCGTCGACGTCGGCTGCCTGACGCCGACCGACGCCGTCTACGAGGCCGTCTCGCTCGTGCGCGCGCGACCCGACCTGCGCGCGACCGCGCGCCGGCGCTTCGCGGCGATCCTCGTCGACGACGCGCAGGATCTCACGCTCGCGCAGTACGCGCTCGTCGAAGCCTTCGCGAGCGACGGGCTCGCGAACGTCACCTTCGCGGGCGACGACGCGCAGCACACGCGCGGGTTCACGACGGGCGCGCGAGGCGGCGAGAACTTCGCGGCCCTCGCGACGACGATCGTCCTCGACGCGGCGGAACGCGGTGAAACGGCGCGCGGGCCGCGGACGGGGCAGGTCGCGTTCTACCGGGGCGATTGCGTGCGCGACGAGGCCGCCTACGTCGCGACCGAGGCGGCGCGGCTCGTCGCGTCCGGCACGCCGCCCGGGCGCATCGCGGTCGTCACGCGCAATCTCGGCTGCGCGCACGAGTTCGCGAACGCGCTGCTCGCACGCGGCCTGCCGATCGACGTGACGGGCGACGCGAGCCTCTACGAGTATCCGATCGTGCGCGACGCGCTCGCCGCGCTGTGGAGCGCCGTCGATCCGTACCGGCACGATTATCTGCTGCGCGCGCTGCAGGCGCCGTGGCTCGCGCTCTGCGACGCGTCGATCGCGACGCTCTGCGCCGATGCGGCCGATCCGCAGCCGCTGCTCTTCGAACTCGAAGACGCGGGCGAGACCGCGCGCTCGGGGCGCTGGGATCGCAGGCGCGACCTGCGGCTCGGCCGCAACGCGACGCGCGGCGACGTCGATACCGATCTGCCCGCCGAAACGCGCGAGCGCCTCGGCGCGTATCGCGATGCGCTCGCGCGCTGGGCCGCGGCGTCCCGGCGCCTCGACGCGAACGATCTCGCGCGGCTCGTACTCGAAGAGACGGTCCTCGCGACCCTGACCGACGACGCGCGTGGGCGCTTCGAGCGCGGGCTCGTCGAGCGGCTGCAAGGCGAACTCGACGCGCTCGCCGAGCGCGATCCGCTCGCGTCG
>CAZZZK010000411.1:0-1996 GCA_964658555.1 Vulcanimicrobiota bacterium
GATCTCGACGACGTGCGCGCTCGTCACGCGCTTGGTCGCGAGCGACGCGGCCGGAACGCTGACGCACGTCTTTCCGGTCTACTCGCGCAACTACCGCATCGTCGCGAACGGCGTCGACGCGGTCGGCAACGTCGCGAGCGCGAACGGCTACGTCAACGACGCCCTCACGCTGAGCGCCGGGCGCCGCATCGACGCCGCCGACGTCGCGAGCGCGGCGCGCGTCTGCGTGCTCGGAGCCTCGCTCGCCGCGCGCTACTTCGGCGCGGGCAACGGTCTCGGCGCGCTGATGCGCGTCGACGGCGCGCGCTTCCGCGTCGTCGGCATCTACGACGACCTGCACTCGAGCATCTTCAGCAACGCGGGCGGCAGCGACTATCTCGAGATCCCGTACTCCGCCTTCCACGAACTCGCGCCGGGCCCGGTCGACAACCTGCAGGTCTACGCGCGGGCCGGCACCACGCTGCCGGACGTCAAAGCCGCGGTGACGACGGCGCTGCAGCACCTCCACGGTCCGAACGCGTCGTACGTCGTCCAGGACGCGCTCGCGTTCGAAGCCGCGTTCACGAAGACGATCGGCATCGTCGGGACGGGGCTGACGGCGATCGGCGGCGTCGCGCTGCTCGTCGCGGGGATCGGGATCATGAACATCATGCTCGTCTCCGTCTCCGAGCGTACGCGCGAGATCGGGATACGCAAGGCGATCGGCGGCAGCCGCGACGATATCGTGCTGCAATTTCTGATGGAGGCCGTCATCCTCTCGTTCGCAGGCGGCGGGCTCGGGATGGTCTTCGGGATCGGCGCGGTGCTGCTCGCCTACGGCGCGGTCGCGGGACTGCTCGGGCCGGCGCCGATCCCGTGGCTGCTCATCGTCGCGGCCGCGGTCGGCTTCTCGACGTTCGTCGGGGTCGTCTTCGGAACGTATCCGGCGCTGCGCGCGGGCTCGCTCGATCCGATCGAGGCGCTGCGGTCGTGACGTTCTCGCAGATCGGTCCGCTCTTCGGCGAGGCGGTCGCCGTGCTCGGCGGCAACCGCACACGCTCCCTGCTCACGATCCTCGGCCTCGTGATCGGCGTCGCCGCGGTCATCGCGATCCAGATCCTCGGCAAGGGGATGGCCGGCGCCGTCACGGGCGTCCTCGGCAGCCTCGACGACCGCAGCTTCATCGTCTTCCCGAAGCAGCAGCAGAGCGACGCGAAACTCGCGGCCTTCACCGTGAGCGATATCGATCAGGCCGCGCTCGCGATCCCGAACGTCCTCACGGCGATGCCCGCGGGCGGAGCGGTGCGGACGGTCGCGGTCGATCACGCCGTCGCGCGGCTCTCGATTAGCGGCGATTCCGACGTGAGCTTCGCCTCGGTGCCGCTCGCGGCGGGACGCGATCTGCAGGCGCGGGACGTCGCGTCGGCCGCGCACGTCACCGTCCTCTCGAACGCGGCGTATGCGAAACTCTTCCCGCACGGCGGCGATCCGCACGACGCGATCGGCGCGAGCATGCGCGCGGGCGACCGCCGCTTCGAGATCGTCGGCATCGAAGGGCCGCCGACGCAGGGGATCGTGCCGACGAATTTCGGCGGCGACGTGCGTATCCCGTACACGACCTACGAACGCGAATACGTGCGCGGCAAGCCGCTCTTCGCCGCGCGGTTCATCGTGCGCGACGGCGATGCGATCGCCGCGACGGAGACGGCCGTCAAGGCGTCGCTCGCGAAGACCCGCGGGCACGCCGAATACAACACGTTCGACCGGCGCTCGTTCTCGTCGAGCGTCGACGGGATCTTCGCCGCGCTCACGCTCGTCGTCGCGCTGATCGGCGCCGTCTCGCTCGTCGTCGCGGGGATCGGTATCATGAACATCATGCTCGTCTCCGTCTCGGAGCGCACGCGCGAGATCGGCCTGCGCAAGGCGATCGGCGCGACGCGCGGGCAGGTGCTCGCGCAGTTCTTCATCGAGGCGCTGCTGCTCTCGCTCGTCGGCTGCGGGATCGGGCTCGCGATCG
>CAZZZK010000412.1:0-1992 GCA_964658555.1 Vulcanimicrobiota bacterium
AAGTGCGGGCCGTCCTTCGTGCGCGGCTTACCGACGTCGTGCAAGAGCGCCGCGAGTCGCAGGACGACGTCGCCGGGCGCTACGGCGTCGAGGCTCACGAGATTGTGTCGGTAGACGTCGTAGGCGTGATACGCATTCTGCTCGACGCCGATGCCCTCGGCGAGCTCCGGCAAGACGTGCGGGAGCACCGCCGTTTCGCGCAGGATCTCGATCCCGAGCGACGGCCTCGGCGCGCCGAGAAGCTTCACCAATTCGTCGCGTACCCGCTCGGCGGAAACCGTCGCGACGAGCGGCGCCGCCGCGCGCATCGCGGCCAGCGTCTCCTCCGAGAGCGCGAATTCGAAGCGGGCCGCGAACTGCGCCGCCCGTAGCATGCGGAGCGGATCTTCCTCGAACGCCTCGGCGCGGAGCACGTCGACGCGTCGCGCTCGGACGTCGTCTTCGCCGCCGTAGGGATCGACGATCTCGCCGCTCGGAATCGCGCGGGCGATCATATTCATCCGAAAATCGCGACGCGCCAGATCGTCGACGAGCGGAACCGCCGGGCCCGCCTCGACGGCGAAATCCCGGTGACCGAGACCGGTCGAGCGTTCGCGGCGGGGCAGCGCGACGTCGACCGTCTGCTCGCCGATCCGCAGCTTCACGACGGCGAACGAGGCGCCGACGACGTCCGTTCGCCCGATCGCGCTCAGCCGTTCGACGAGCTCGCCGAGGTCGAGCCCGGTGACGACGTAATCGAGATCCTTGGCCGGCCGCGGCCGGCCGTCGAGCCGCGTGCGGATTTCGTCGCGAACCCGTCCGCCGACCGCGTAGAGGGAACCGGGCGGCAAGACGCCCGCCAGACGTTCGTCGATCTCGAACGCTCCGGGCTCAGACACCGCCCGGCTCCCAACAGAGCGGCCGTCGAGCCGGAACGCCGGGCCGGCGGGGAAATCGCGGTCCGGTCGGCTGCCGCTTCCGCACGACGACGATGCGCCGCTCGTCGCCTTCGCCGGCAACACCGACGCGCTCGGATTCGAGCTCGGCGCCGAGAACGAGCGCGGCATCGACGCCGGCGGCGCGTTCGCGGGCGTCGAGACGCCCGCGCTGGAGAAGCGCCGCGCCCCCGACCCGCAGGAACGGGACGGTCAGCTCGATCACCGTCGTGAGACTCGCGACCGCCCGCGCCGTCGCCGACCCGAACGCTTCCCGCAACGCCGGATCGCGAGCGGCATCTTCGGCGCGCTGCGCCCGTACCGATACGGTGCTGCCGAGTCCGAGGTCGGCGACGATCGCCTCGAGATACCGCGCCTTCTTCACGAGCGACTCCACGAGCGTGATGCGTCTCCCCGTCGCGATCGCGAGCGGGATCGCGGGGAAGCCGCCGCCGCTCCCGATATCGACGAGGGAATCCGTGAGATAGGGCGCGAGCGTGAGCGAATCGCGGACGTGCTCGCGAACCGCCTCCGCATCCCGCGCGGCGCTGAGATTGAGCGTCGCGTTGCGCGCGAGGAAGAGCTCGACGAATCGCTCCAGCCGCGCCTCGATCTCACCGGTCATGTACGCCTGCGACCGCACGAACCGCGGGGGAGGAGCCGTCGGCGTACGCGATCCGCCCGACGACGCGCGGGGACGCCGGCGGCCGCTGCCCGTGACGAGACCGCCGCACGTCCACCGACCGCTCTCCATACGAACGACGAGCCAACAGCGACGTCATGCGTACGATGCACCTGCTTCGCCGATGGCGCCGCCGTCCACGAAAACGTCGTAACCTGAGACGGCTCCGTTTCGTGAGGCCGCGCCGTCGCTCGAAGCGCGGCTGCGCGAAGCCGCGTTCCCCCGGCCCGAAGCCGCGCCATCCTGGAAAACCGCGCGGCCGCATGGCGTCGTGCCGTCGCGGGGCGCGCCGTCGTCGGGGGCTACGGCGGCCTCCGCCCGGAAGCGCCGCAGCGCGACGCCGAGGATCGCGACGTCGCTCGGCGCGATCCCCATGATCCGCGAGGCGGCGCCGAG
>CAZZZK010000413.1:0-1991 GCA_964658555.1 Vulcanimicrobiota bacterium
GTCTCGCTCGATCGTCCCGTCTCCGGTATCAGCTCCTACCTCCGCCGGATCGACGTCGTCGACGCTCGCCTCAACGTCGTCATGCGCGGAACGAGTCCCGAAGACGTGGCTCCGGTGCAGGGCGAGAGCCTGGAGCGCGAGCTGGGGATGGAAGTCGGCCGGCTGATCGCCCGTCACGATTTCGCGAAACACCACGTCGCGACCGCGCTCGTCGACACCCGTCTCGGCGTCCGCGTTTCGCGGACCTCGGGTCCGGCCGGAGATTTCTACACGGTCGTTACGGAACGGACGGCGCTGCGCTCGCGCCTCAAGCGCGCCTGCGACCGGTTCGGCCTCGGGATCGGCGAACGCGAATTGCTGCGCCTGCTCGTCGGCGGCTACGACGTCGAAGAGATCGCCGCGCGTCTCGGCGATTCGCTCACGACGACGCGCGTCGCGATCAAACGCCTGACGGCCAAGCTCGGCTGCCCCGCCCGATCGGCCGTCGTCGCGCTCGTCTTCGACGACCGCGTCGCGTCGATCGAGGACGTTCGGCGCCGCCTGCAAGCCTAGGAGCGCTCAGCTCGCCGTCGCGAGCGCCATCTCCGGCCGAAGGTTCCAATACGTATCGCGGATGACCGGCCGGTAGCCGGCTCCGAGGACGAGTTCCTCGAGCTGCTTGCGGGTCGCGACGTTCGTCGAACCGGCCAGCGTGACGACGCGCTCTTCGAGGATCGTACCGCCCATGTCGTCGCAGCCGTAGAACAGCGCCAGTTGGCCCATCTTCATCCCGGGGGTCAGCCACGACGCCTGGAGATGGGGGAAATTATCCAGGAAGAGGCGCGAGACGGCGAGCACGCGCAGGTAATCGAGCCCGGTCGACTCCTGACCGCGCAGCGGCGTCTTGAACGGGACGTAGTACCACGGGATGAACGCGGTGAAGCCGCCCGTCTCGTCCTGGAGGCGCCGCATCACGTCGAGGTGTTCGATCCGCTCCTCGACGTTCTCGACCGAACCGAACATCATCGTCGCGGTCGTCGGCAAGCCGAGTTGCTGCGCGTCGCGCATGATGCCGATCCACGCGTCGGGCGTGATCTTCCGGGCGCTGATCCGGCGGCGAACGCGCTCGACGAGGATCTCGGCTCCCGCGCCCGGGAGCGACTTCAGCCCGGCGGCCTTGAGCCGCTCGAGAACCGCGCGCGGCGTCAGGCCTTCGACCTTCGCGAGCCCGTTGATCTCCGAGACGGAGAGCGAATGGATATCGACCCCCGGATACTCGGAGGCGACTCGCCGGAACAATCCCTCGAACCACTCGATGCGGATCTCGGGGTTCACGCCGCCTTGGATCATGATCTGCGTCGCGCCCTGATCGGCCGCGAACTTCACGCGCGAGAGCACCTCGTCGTGCGACATGGTGTAGCCTTCGCCGTGTTTCTCGGGCCGGAAGAACGCGCAGAACGAGCAGTGGACGTTGCAGACGTTCGTGTAATTGATCGTCGTATCGATCACGTACGTGACGTCGTCACCCGGATGGAGTGCCGTCCGGCGCGCGTGGGCGGCGGCGCCGAGCTCGTGCAGCGGCGCCTCGCGATAGATGCGGACGCCCTCGGCGACGGTGAGCCGGCCGCCGCCCGCGGCCCGCTCGAGCAGCGCGTTTACGGACATACGGGGACCTCCGGCCGGACGAGCGGGATACTCGGCAGTGCGCCGAGCGCGTACGCTTCCTCGACGAACCGCGCGAGCCCGGCTCGCGCCGCTTCGTCGAACGCGAAGTTGAGCGTTTCGTAATACGCTTCGTAGAAGCCGGCGGGCCGGGTGTGCGCGCGCTGCGCCGCGGCGACGACCCGGTCCATGTTCGCCATCCCCCAGGCTCGCGAGCGAACGAGCGCCTCGAGCGCCTCGGCGACGATCTCCGGACCGCGCGCGAGCGCGTCGCGCCGAACGGCCCACACGGCGAAGACCATGTCGAGGCCGGTCCAGGCATGCCACTCGGTTCCGAGATCGTGGACGAC
>CAZZZK010000414.1:0-1986 GCA_964658555.1 Vulcanimicrobiota bacterium
GATCCGTTCTGGTATCGCATGAGCGTCACGCTCATCGCCGCCGGCATCGCGACGGGAGCGCTCGCCGCCGTCTTCGGATACGTCGATTACCTCACCGTCGCGATGTCGCGGCGCGCGAAACGCATCGCGACGCTGCACCTCGTCGCGAGCCTCGTCACGCTCGCGATCTACGTCGCGGCGCTCGCCGCGCGTCTCGCGTGGAGCGCGTCGCCGCTCGGGATCGCGCTCAGCTACGCGGGCGCGGCCGCGCTCTTCGCGGGCGGATACTGGGGCAGCGAGCTCGCGAATCGCTTCCACGTCGGGATCTCGAGCGAGATCGAACGCTAAAGCCCGCGCGCTTCCTGCCGTCAACCGCTAAGAATCCTCGACGTTCCGTCGCACGAGCGGAGAGGGCGACCCATCCGAAAGCGAGGAACCCGGCGTTCGATGCCTTTCCGTGCCGATCGATTCATTCGAGCGGCGACGATTTCGTTCGTCGCGCTCGGCGCCTCGCCGCTCTCCGCGCAGACCCTCCCGACGCCGGCCGCGGCCTACGCGAACGTGATGCGCTCGATCAATCCGCGTCTGCCGCTCGCGAAGACGCACGTCTACGCGACGCTGCTGCTGCAAGACGCATCGAAGATGCACGTCGATCCCGCGCTCATGATGGCGATCGTCACGGTCGAATCGCATTGGCAGGCCGGCGCCGTCTCGATTCACGGCGCGCGCGGCCTCGGGCAGCTCAAGCCCGAGACGGCGCACGAACTCGGCGTCGATCCGCGTTCGGGCCGCGGTAATCTGCGCGGGCTCGCGATGTATCTCCATCGCATGCTCGAGATGTTCGCGGGGTCCCCGCAGCCGATGCGGGACGCGCTCGCCGGCTACAACGCCGGGCCGTACGCGGTCCGAAGCTACGGCGGCATCCCGCCGAACGGCCAGACGCGGCGCTACGTCGGGAAGGTCATGACGGCGCTCAAGACGATCCGGACGCGCCTCGGATTGCAAGGCGAGATCGCCGCCGCCACGGATGACGGGCCGTCGGCGGCCGATGCCGATCCGCTGATCGGCGAGATCACGCGCGCCGACAACGCGTTCTGGGGTGCCCGCTAGCCGCGGCGACGCCGCGTTGTGACCGCTCGAGCGCGCGAAACGTCTCGTACGCACCTCCTCGCTTTGAATAGGAAGTGCGAAATCTCCACGCAAGTCGTTACCGTCCGCGCCGGCAGCAACACCATTCCGAACGACGTCGCAGAAGTCGCCGTCGCGGTTCCGCTCTCGCGCCGCATGGCGGCCGAGTGCTTCGGAACGTTCGTCTTAGTCTTCGGAGGCGTGGGCAGTGCCGTCATCGCCGGACCGAAGATCGGCGATGCCGGCGTCGCGCTCGCCTTCGGACTCTCGCTGCTCGCGATGGTCTACGCGATCGGTCCGATCTCCGGTTGTCACATCAACCCGGCCGTCACGCTCGGGCTCTTCGTCGCGAGAAAATTCTCGGGACGAGACGTCGCGGGCTACTGGGCCGCGCAGTTCGCGGGCGGCATCGTCGCGGCGGCGTGCCTCCTCCTCGTCGCGCACGGCAGGCCCGGTTCGTACGACGCGGCCGCGGCCGGCTTCGGCGCGAACGGATACGGCGCGCATTCGCCGAGCGGCTACGATCTGGGCTCGTGCATGATCGCGGAGATCGTGCTGACGATGTTCCTCGTCTTCGTCGTCCTCGGAAGCACCGACGTCCTCGCGCCCGTCGGCTTCGCGGGCATCCCGATCGGCTTCGTGCTGACGCTCATCCATCTCGTCGGAATTCCGATCACGAACACCTCGGTCAATCCGGCCCGTAGCCTCGGGCCCGCGATCTTCGTGGGCGGCTGGGCGCTCGGTCAGGTCTGGCTCTTCCTCATCGCTCCGTGCATCGGCGCGGCGATCGCCGCCGGATTGTACCTCGCGATCGGCCGCGGCGGTCCGATCGGCGACCGTCAACAGCTGCCGTTCCTCGCCGCCGGCGCCGACGGCAAC
>CAZZZK010000415.1:0-1982 GCA_964658555.1 Vulcanimicrobiota bacterium
ACGCGATGGATTTCCTCGGCGGGATACACCCGTCCGTCCGCGCCGGTCAGGGCGTCCGAACCGCGAGTCCGGCGATCATTACGCGCCGGGCGGATGCGGCGCGAGCTGCGCGGCCGTCGCGGGCTCGAACGCCGCGAGCGCCGCGCGGGTCGCGGGCGGCACGATCGTCCCGGCGACGATCGCGGCGCGCAGGGCGTCCAGCGTTCGCAGATTCTTCTCGCCGACGAGCGCGCTCGTGTATTTGAAATCGGTGAGCGTGATGCCGCCGTCGCGTAAGCCGAGCTCGAGATGTCGCGCGGGGATCTTCTGCGAGCGCGTGTCGAGCGCGATGCGGAAGACGGCGACGTCGACGTGCTTGACGACGCTCGTGAGGATCTTGCCGGGCGCGAGCGCGTCCTGATCGCCGTCGACGCCGATCGCGTAGGCGCCCGTGCGCCCGCGCGCCTCGTCGATCGCGCCGAGGCCGGATTTCCCAGCGGCGACGTAGAGGACGTCCGCGCCGCCGTCGTAGACCACGCCCGCGAGTTCCTTGCCCGACGCGACGTCGTCGAACGAGCCGACGTACTTCACCGCGACGTCGATGCGAGGATCGATCTGGCGCGCGCCCGCGATGAACCCCGCTTCGAACTTGCGTAGGAGCGGCAGATCTTCGCCGCCGAGGAAGCCGACTTTGTGCGACCGCGAGACGAGCGCGGCGAGCGCGCCCGCGAGAAACGAACCTTCCTGCTCGCGGAACGTCACCGACGCGACGTTCGGCTGGTCGACGACCGCATCGATGATCGCGAAGTGCCGCTTGGGATAATTCTTCGCGACCTCGGCGAGATCTTGATCCATCAGGAAGCCGATCGCGTAGATCATGTCCTCGTCCTCGTCGGCGAGGACGGTGAGGTTGGGCTGGTAATCCGACGCCGTCTTCGATTGCAGCACCTGGATCTGCGCGCCGAGGACGTTCTTCGCGCGAATCAGTCCGGCGTACGCGGAATCGTTGAACGACTTGTCGCCGAGTCCGCCGACGTCCGTCACCATCGCGAGCGTCAGCGGGTTGCCGGAGCCGCTCGCGGCGACGGAGACGCCCTCGGCGTTCCCCCCGTTCTTCGCGCAGGCGGCGGGTAGCGCGCACAGCGCGATCGTCGCGCGCACGAATGCGCGCCGGGTCGAAGGCATCGCTCGAAGTACGAACCTCGCACGCGCGAAGCCTTCGTCGACGTGCGTCCGGCCGGATCGGCTCGACGCGCGTCGAGGCCTGCGAAACGTCTACACGCTCATCGGGGTCGTCGGCGAGCCGGGGCCGGTGCCGGGCTCGTCGTCGGGCGGCTCCTCGATCGGGGCGGGCGGATCGACGTTCGGAGCGTTCGGATCGGGCGGGACGAGCGGCGGATCGCCCGGGGAGACGGGCTGTTCGGGCAACCCCGGAGCGACGGCGCGAAACGAGTGCGACATGCGTTCACGGGTACCCGCGCGGACGTGCGATCACGCGCGAAAGTGGGAACGCGCACCGCATGGGTCAGCCGACAGATATCGTCCTCTATCAAGCCGAGTGGTGTCCGTACTGCGCGCGCGTGCGCGCGAAGTTGACGGACCTGTTGCTCGATTACAAGACCGTCAACGTGCCGCGTTCGCACGACGAGCGCACCGAGGTCAAGCGGGTCTCCGGTCAGACGGGCATCCCCGTGATGGTCGACGGCGATACGATCCTCGACGACGACGACGACATCATCCCGTATCTCGAAAAAACGTACGCTGGCTCCGCCGCGAAGGCGTAGCGTCGGTCGCGCGCGGCTAGCCGCGCGATAGGACGAACGCGACGGCGGCTCCGGTCACCGTCGCGGCGACGTTGACGCCGTCGTTGCCGAGGAACGCGAGGCCGCGAACGCGTGCGGCCGCCGCCCCGCAGGCGTGCGTCCGCCGTTCGGTGAGGCGTCCGCAGGCCGGGCAGCGGCGGAGCGCCTGCAACTGCGACTTCTCGTCTGCGGAAACCACAT
>CAZZZK010000416.1:0-1954 GCA_964658555.1 Vulcanimicrobiota bacterium
ATCCGACGACGTCGCCGACGGCCGCTCCGACCGCGACGCCGAGCGCGGCCCCGACCGGAACGACCGCCTGTAACGGTGCGGCGATCGACAACGGCCCGCTCAGCAATTCCGACGGGACGCTCGCGACCGGCGTCGCGAAGCCGTTCGACTACCCGGTCGAGCACGGGTGCAACGGCGCCGGATACACCGCGGCCGTCGTCATCGACGATCCGGTGAACACGAGCTACGTCGCGAAATATCTCTCGGCGTCCGGCGTGACGCAGACCGGGACGATCACGAACGAAGCCGTCGACGGCGGCGGATCGGGCGACGATCCGGAGACCGATCTCGACGTCCAGACGATCTCGGGTCTCGCCCCCGGCGCGAACATCATCGTCTACGACATCGGTTCGCTCTCGGATCAAGCGATCGAAGACGGCTACAACACCGTTCTGAGCGACGGAAAGGCGAGCGCCGTCAACTCGTCCTTCGGCGGCTGCGAGTCGAGCGATCCCTCGTTCGAATCGTCGACGAACTCGATCGCCGAGCAGGGCGCATCCGAAGGCGTCACGTTCGCGGCGTCGGCGGGCGATACGGGCAGCGACGAGTGCGGGAACGACAACGCCAAGGGCGTGAGCGCTCCCGCGGGCGATCCGTACTTCACGTCGATCGGCGGCGTAAACTTCACGTACTCGACCGCGGGCGTTCTGCAAACGGTGACCGCCGGCGATTCGACCTGCGGCGGCGGCGTGAGCGGCGTGTGCTACGGGGGAGGCGGCGTCTCGACGGTCGTCGCGCTGCCGAGCTTCCAAAGCGGGATCGCGGGCGTGATCGCCTCGGGACGCAATCAGCCCGACATCTCGCTGCCGTTCGATCCGGTCGCGGTCTACACGGGCGGAGCGTTCGCCGATTACCTCGGTACGTCGTGGTCGTCGCCCGCGGCGGTCGCGCTGTTCGTCGAGGCCGACGAATATCACGGCTCGAAACTCGGCTGGCTCGATCCGACGATCTACAGCCTCTTCTCATCGACCGGCTATTCGAGCTACTACACGCCGTGCACGTCGGGCAACAACATCGCCTACTCGTGCAGCGCGACGCAGTACAATCAAGCCGCCGGTATCGGGACGCCGAAAGGCTTCGCGCTCGCGAAAGCGCTCTAGCGACCGCGAACGTAACCGCTCGCACGTCGGCAGCGTGCGAGCGGTTACGATCGCGATCGTGAGACTCGGGCGCCCGCGGCGATTCGCTTCGGCCGTTTCGAGAATCGTAAAGGCTTACGGCGATGCATCGGGCGCGCCGGCGAAGCGCGTGAGTTCTCGCTCGCGAAACGCGGGCCACGAACCGTCTTCGATCGCGGCGCGTGCGTCGCGCATGAGCTGCGCGAGGACGGCGAGGTTGTGATACGACAGGAGCCGCGGGCCGAGCATCTCGTCCGCGCGGAAGAGATGCGAGACGTACGCGCGCGTGTGCGTCGCGCAGACCGCGCAGGTGCAGCGCTCGTCGAGCGGGCGCGGATCGCGTGCGTACGCGGCGCTGCGAATGTTGAGGTCGCCGTCGCGCCCGAGCGCGCGGCCGTTGCGGCCGCAGCGCGTCGGATAAACGCAATCGAAGAGATCGACGCCGCCGTCGATCGCTTCTAGCAGATCGCGCACGGTGCCGACGCCCATCAGATAGCGCGGCTTGCATTCCGGTAGGAGCGACGCCGTGAAGCGCGACATGCGGTAGAGATCCGCCCGCGATTCGCCGACCGAGAGTCCGCCGATCGCGTATCCGGGCAGATCGAGCGCGACGAGCTCGCGCGCGCTCCGCTCGCGTGCGGATTCGTCGAGGCCGCCCTGGACGATCGCGAACAGCTGCGTCGCGGGTCGCGCGCGCGCGTCCGCGCAACGCCGCGCCCAAACCGTCGTGCGGCGGACCGCATCGTCGATCTCCTCGCGGCTCGCGGGGAGCTTCACGCAGACGTCGAGCGCCATCG
>CAZZZK010000417.1:0-1230 GCA_964658555.1 Vulcanimicrobiota bacterium
CGAACTCGCGATGGCGTGCGTGCTCTGCGCGGCGCTCGTCGGCTGCAGCGAGAGCGATATCCGCTGCGGCCTCGTCCCCGATGCGTTTACGCTCGTTCCGCTCGGCATCGTGCTCGCGGTCTCGATCGCCGCACGTCTCGAGGGCCCCGCGCTCTCCGCCGTCGCGATCGCGGCACCGTTCGCGCTCGCCGCCGCGCTCTCGAAGGGCCGCGGCATGGGCTGGGGCGACGTCAAGCTCGTCGCGCTCGGCGGCGCGGTCCTCGGTGCCGAGCTCGCGCTCGTCGCATTCGCATTCGCGTGCATCGGTGCGTCGCTCGTCGCGGTGTTGCGCAAACGAACCTCCGAACCGATCGCCTTCGTTCCCTACCTCGCGGGCGCCGCGGCCGTCGCGATCGCCCTCCCCCTTCAGGTGACGTTTTGATGCCTCGCGGCCTATCGCTCCGTAACGTCGAGACCGGGAGCGTCATCGCGACGCAGGTCGCGCGCGCGGACAATCCCTGGACTCGGCTCGTCGGCCTCCTGCCCAAGGCCGCCGTCTCGCCCGACGACGGGCTCTGGATCGCCGGCTGCGCGGCCGTGCACACGCTCGGTATGCGCGCCTCGCTCGATCTCTACTTTCTCGACGGCGAGGATCGCGTGATGAAGATCGCCCGCGGCGTCGCGCCGGGGCGGTTCGCCGTCGCGTGCGGCGGCGCGAAGACCGTCGTCGAGCTCGGCGCGAGCGAATCGCCGCGCGCCGTCGCGCTCGGCGACCGGTTCGCGCTCGTTATGGAATGACGCGCCGGCGCGGTTCGAACCGGATCCCGAGCTGATCGACGATCACGGCGATGGTACGCGCGATCTCGGCGCCCGCCGGGCTCGGGCGGCACGAGAGATCGCCGCTCGCCGTACCGTGCCACGCGATCGTCGTCCGCGTGCCGAACGACGTGCTCTTCATGCAAGGGCCGCCCGCGATCTCGTCGAGCGGGCCCGCCGCCGCGAGGCGCGAGAAGAGCCACCGCGTCTGCGGCGGCGCGACGCTGCGCCGCTCCGTCGACGCTCCGCGCCGAACGATCGCCGAGCCGTCGGGAGCGAGGGCGATCGAATAGCCGGCCGCGTTGGTCGACCCCGAATTCGCGATGATCGCGTCGTCGGCGCCCGCACGCGCGCCGGCCGGGGCGGGCGACGCGGAGCCGCCGTACGCGTCGGGCGAGGCGGCCGCGGCCGATGGGCTTCGCTGCGACGTCGCCG
>CAZZZK010000417.1:1240-1919 GCA_964658555.1 Vulcanimicrobiota bacterium
TCGGCAAGCGATGCGACGGTCGGCTCGGGGGCGGCGCTCGCGACGAGCGCCGCGATCGCTAGTGCGAGATGCGCTCCCATCAACCGCCCATGCGCTTCGCGCGCCGGCCGGCTTGCGCGAGGTAGGCGACCACGGCGTCGCGGCGATCGCCCTGCAGCGTCACGATGCCGTCCTTCGCGGTACCGCCCGTGCCGCAGAGCCGCTTGAGTTCGCCCGCGACCGCGACGAGTTCGGCCTCGGCGAGCCCGTAGACGAGCGTCACCGATCCGCCGCGCCGCTTCTCGCAGCCGACGCGCACGACGCCGTCCTGCGGCAGCGGGTTCGCCTTCGCCGCGGGCGGGCGCGCGGTCTTCGCGCGCTTCGCGGACGGGAGCGGGAGCGACCCGTCCGTGGAATAAACGAGCCGGCGATCGTCGTTCGGCATGGCGCGAGTCAGGTTCGCCGAACGGACGCGCGATGGCTGCCGAGCGGTTCACCGGCTTCTCGCCGTTCGCGTTCCGCTTGCTCGCGAGCCTCGCGCGCCACAACGATCGCGCGTGGTTCGCGACGCGTAAGGAGCGCATCGAGCTCGAGCTGATCGAACCGATGCGCGCGCTCGTGCGCGATACGACGGACGCCTTCGCCGCGAAGCGCATCCCGCTGGAAGGCGACCCCGTGCGCTCCGTCTTTCGCATCTATC
>CAZZZK010000418.1:0-1899 GCA_964658555.1 Vulcanimicrobiota bacterium
GTTGCGCGCCGAGTCCGCGCTCGGCATCCGCGAGCGCGCGCTCGACGATCGTGGTCACCTCCGCATCGGAGAGCGCCCGGAGCACGAACACGCGCGATCGCGACAGCAGCGCCGAGTTCACTTCGAACGACGGGTTCTCGGTCGTCGCGCCGATGAGGACGACCGTCCCGTCCTCGACGTACGGCAAGACCGCGTCTTGCTGCGCCTTGTTGAAGCGATGGATCTCGTCGATGAAGAGCACCGTGCGTTTGCCGAGCGCGCGCGCGTTCTTCGCCGCCGCGACGATCGCGCGCAGGTCGGCGACGCCCGCGCTCGTCGCGGAGACGCTCGCGAACGTCGATTCCGTCGCGTTCGCGATCACTTCGGCGAGCGTCGTCTTTCCGGTTCCGGGCGGCCCCCAGAGGATCATCGACGGTAGCGTGTCCGATTCGATCGCCCGGCGCAGCGCGTGGCCCTCGCCGACGACGTGCGACTGGCCGACGTATTCGGCGAGCGTCCGCGGCCGCATCCGCGCGGCGAGCGGCTGGGGCGCTTCGCGCTCGAAGAGCCCGACGCGTTCGCCCGGCCGCCGCGCGCTCAACTCGCCTTCTTTTTCGGTTTCTTCGTCGACGCGGGCTGCGGCGGCCCGGGCGTGTCCGTCGGTGCCGGTGCGGTGATCGTCACGTTGCCGTTGCCGTCGACCTCGCCCGTGAGCGTGTCGTAATCGAGCTGCGTCGCTTCGATCGTTCGCTCGCCGTCGCGTACGCGCACGTGGCCCTCCATGTGCAGGTGATGCGTGAGATCGTCGAGCACGGCGCGATCGGCGCTCGCCTCTTTCCCGCCCTCCTGCGTGAAGTGCATGTTGCCCGTCGCCGTGTAGATCTGACGGCCGCCGTCGACGTCGAGCATGTCGGTCGTCAGCGTCGAGGGCCGCTGCGTCAGCGCGCTCGTCTTGCCGGTGCCGGTCGGTTCGACCTGATGCACGACGACGTTGCCGACCGCATGCAATTGTTTCTTCTGCGAGTTGCCGTTCGCACGATCGGCCGTGATGTCCATGCCCTGACGCGTCGCGGAGAAGTGCGTCGGAAATTCGAACGTCCCGTTGTTGATGTTGTAGTGGATCTGCGCCGTGCGGATCGTATCGAAGCCCGCGAAGTTGCTCGTCGTCGATCCGAGTCCGGCCCCCGGGCCCGCGGGCGCCGGAGTGGGACCGGCCGCACGCGCCGGGTGTGCCGCGGCCGCGGCGACGACCGCGGCGAGCGCTAGTGCGAACCGGACGCGAGCGGCGCTCATCGCCGAACCTCGGGGCGCAGCACGTGCCGGCCGAGTTCGGCCTCCAACCTCTTCACGTCGATCGCTCCCTCTCGGATGAGCCGCACGTCGCCCTCAGAAACATCCACGACCGTCGATTCGATGCCGAGCGGCACCGGACCGTCGTCGACTCGCATATCGGCTTCCGGAAGCGCGTTCGGTACGCCCGCGCCGACGAACGCGGGCTCGCCGGAACGGTTGGCGCTCGTCGACGCGAGCGGACCGCAGCGTTCCAAGATCGTCGCGCATAGGTGGTGTTTCGGCACGCGCAGCCCGATCGTCGAGCGGCCGGGCGTCACCCACCCTCCGACGAACGACGGACGCCGGACGACGATCGTCAGCGGCCCGGGCAAGAACGCCCGCGCCGTCTCGAGCAGTTCCTCGACGCTCGCGAAGTGGAGCGAGAGCGGCCGGTCGGCGGGCCGGCCCTTGGCACGGTAGATGCGCTCGACCGCATCCGAGCGCCACGGATCGCAGCCGATGCCGTACACGGTATCGGTCGGGAAGATGACGAGACCGCCCTGCTGCACGATCCCCGCGACGGCGTCGGCGATCCGCGCCGGTTCCATCAGATGGGTCTCGACCGTCTGCATCATGCGGATCGTCCCC
>CAZZZK010000419.1:0-1895 GCA_964658555.1 Vulcanimicrobiota bacterium
CCGCTGCGCGGGCCCGCGCGCGAGGCGACGCCGCGGCCGCCGTTCGCGCTCAAGAGCAACGTTCCGGCGGGCGCGCCGCCGTCCGGCAAAGTCGCCGAGGCGCTGCAGAAGCAGATCGCGCGCGCTCGAGCGGGCGACGGCGAGAGCGCGAGATCCGGAGATCGTTCGTGAGCATCGAGACCGTCCCGCCGGGCATCGGCCCGGGAGCCCCCGTCCCCATCCCGCCGTCGATGGACGTCGTCGAGCGCGTCGGCAATACGATGACGCTCTCGATGGGTCCGCAGCATCCCTCGACGCACGGCGTGCTGCAAGTCGTCGTCGAAGTCTCGGGCGAGATCGTCGAGAAGGCCGATATGGAGATCGGCTACCTGCACACGGGCATCGAGAAATCGGCCGAGAATCTGTTCTGGACGCAGGCGAGCACGGTCATCGAGCGGATGGACTATCTCTCGCCGTCGGGCAACTCGATGTGCTACGTCCTGGCCGTCGAGAAGTTGCTCGGCATCACGGACGACATCCCCGAACGCGCGAAGGCGATCCGCATCCTGCAGTGCGAGCTCACGCGGATGGCGTCGCACTGCGTGTGGCTCGGTACGGGCGGCATCGATCTCGGCGCGATCTCGACGTTCTTCTACACGTTCGACGTGCGCGAAGACATCCTCGATCTCATCGAGCAGTCGGGCGGCGCGCGTATGCACTCGAATTACCTGCGCATCGGCGGCGTCAACGGCGATCTGCCCGACGGCTTTCTCGCGAATCTCGATAAGCTGCTCGAGAAGTTCCCGATCCGCATGCGCGAGCTGCGCACGCTGCTGCAGAACAATCCGATCCTTCGGGACCGGATGATCGACGTCGGCGTCGTGACGCCGGACGAGGCGATCGCGTGGGGTCTCACGGGCCCGTCGCTGCGCGGCAGCGGGATCGCGTACGACGTGCGCAAGGCGTTCCCGTACGGCGGGTACGAGACATACGATTTCGACGTGCCGACGCGCACCGAGGGCGACGCGTACGCGCGTTTCCTCGTGCGGCTCGAAGAGATGGACGAATCGCTGCGGATCCTGCGTCAGGTGCGCGAGCGGCTCGATACGCCCGGTCCCGTCATGGTCGCCAATCCGAAGATCGCGCAGCCGCCGAAAGAGACGATCGCGCTCTCGATGGAGGCGCTGATCCATCACTTCAAGATCGTGAGCGAATCGTTCCGCGTGCCGCCGGGCGACGTGTACAGTTCGATCGAGTCGCCGCGCGGCGAGCTCGGCATGTACCTCGTTTCGAACGGCAACAACCGGCCGTACCGCGTTCGGACGCGGCCGCCGTCGCTCTACAACCTCCAGGCGATGAAGGCGATGGCGCCGGGCAACCTGCTCGCGGACGTCGTCGTGATGATCGGTTCGCTCGATCCGGTGTTCGGCGAAGTCGACCGGTGATCGCATCGAATCGCGATTTCGCGGCGATCGCGGCGCAGGTCGAACCCGAGGCGGCGCGGCTGATCGCGCTCTATCCGCCGGGTCAGGAACGCAGCGCCTTGCTGCCGATCCTCCACGCGTTCCAGAACGTCGAAGGCTGGGTCTCGCCCGAAGCCCTCGCGCTCGCCGCGGAGTGGACGAAGGTGCCGCTCTCCGTCGCCGAATCGACCGCATCGTTCTACACGCTCTTCCATCGCAAGCCGATCGGCCGCTACATGCTGCAGCCGTGCCGCAATCTCTCGTGCATCATCAACGGCGCGGGACCGGTCATGGCGCGCTTTCGCGAGCGGCTCGGCGTCGGTCATAACGAAACGACGGACGACGGCCTCTTCTCGTACGAGGAAGCCGAGTGCCTCGCGGCCTGCGATCGCGCGCCGTGCATGCAGGTCAACCTGCAATTCGTTTACGACCTTACGATCGAGAAGGTCGACG
>CAZZZK010000420.1:0-1895 GCA_964658555.1 Vulcanimicrobiota bacterium
GAGTGCGACGACGCACGGCGGCCCCGCGAGCGCTTCGGTCACGGCCTCGAATTCGAACGCACGAAACGCCGCTTCGCCGTGCGCCGCGAAGAGCGCCGGGATATCGCCGTGCCGCGCGACGATCAGCGCGTCCGTATCGTGGAACGCGACGCCGAGTTCGCGCGCGAGGTGCCGGCCGATCGACGTCTTTCCGGCGGCCATGAAGCCGACGAGCGCGACGTGTTTCTCGAGCGCGGGCGCATCGGCGAGCGCGATCTCGCTCAGCGCGGCACCGCATCGAAGAGCCGCCCGGCGGCGGCGACGGCGCGCTCGAGATTATCGCGCGTCTCGTCGATCGAATCGCCGCCGAACTTCTCGAGGATAGGGCCCGTGAGCGCGAGCCGGACCATCGCTTCGCCCACGATCGATGCCGCGGGGACGACGCACACGTCGCTGCGCACGATCGTCGCCTCGGCGACGGCGCCCGCGTGCAGATCGACGGACGGCAGCGCCTTCATGAGCGTCGGGATCGGCTTGACGCTCACGCGCAGGGTGATCGGTTGGCCGTTGGAGATCCCGCCCTCGATGCCGCCCGCGCGATTGGACGGCCGCCCGACGACGCCGTCGTCGAGCGTGAAGACGTCGTGGGCGGCCGATCCGGGAAGGCCGGCCACGTCGCGTCCGGCGCCGACCTCGACCGCCTTGACGGTCTGCATCGCCATCAGCGCGCCCGCGAGCACGCCGTCGAGCCGCGTATCGGGCTGCCGGTTCGCTCCGACGCCCGCCGGAACGCCGGAGACGCGGATCGTGAACGTCCCGCCGAGGGTATCGCCCGCCGCCTTCGCCGCGTCGATCGCCGCGATCATCGCCTCGGCGGCGACGGGGTCGGGGCAGCGCACGTCGCTCGCGTTCGTCGACGCCTCGTCGACCTCGCCCGGGTCGGCGGCGACGACGCCGCCGATCTGCGAGACGAAGCCCGTCGTCGTGATGCCGAGGGCGCCGAGGAATTGCGCGCAGATCGCGCCGAGCGCGACGCGCATCGCCGTCTCTCGGGCGCTCGCGCGCTCGAGGACGTTGCGCAGATCGCGCTGGCGGTATTTGAGGGCGCCCGCGTAATCCGTGTGGCCGGGTCGCGGATTCGTGAGCGGCTCGCCGCCGCCCGTGAGCGGGTCCATGAGCGCCCGGACTTTCGGCGTGTCGAAATCCTTATTACGCACGAGGATCGCGATCGGCGATCCGAGCGTCACGCCGCCTCGAACGCCCGCGAGGATCTCGACCCGGTCGGTCTCGATCTTCATCCGGCCGCCGCGGCCGTATCCGCCCTGCCGCGCGCGCAGCGTCGCGTCGATCGCCTCGACGTCGAGCGACAGGTGCGCCGGGATCCCGTCGAGGATGCCGACGAGTGCGGGGCCGTGCGACTCGCCGGCGGTGAGATAGCGGAACATGTGCGAACCTTCGTCGCAGGGAGCCGCAACTCCAGGCCGCAGGGCGGCGCATCGCGCGTTCGCAAAGGGGCGTTCATGCGACCCGTGCCGCGCGTCGACGCGATCGCCCTCGAATCGCGCGCGGCGATTCTCGCGACGCGTGCGATCGGAGCCGAATGCGAACGCGCCGGGATCGCGCTCGCGATCGCGTGCATGGACCTCACGACGCTCGAGGGCACGGATACGCCCGGAAAGGTGCGGGCGCTCTGCGCGCGCGGGGTCGCACCCGGTCCGGGCGCGCCGCACGTCGCCGCGATCTGCGTCTATCCGAGTCTCGTCGCGACGGCCGCGGGCGCGCTCGCGGGGTCCGGCGTGCGGGTGGCGTCGGTCGCGACCGGCTTCCCCGCCGGGCTCATCCCGCTCGATCTCAAGCTCGCCGAGACGCGCGCGGCGGTCGCCGCCGGCGCGGACGAGATCGATATGGTGATCGAC
>CAZZZK010000421.1:0-1885 GCA_964658555.1 Vulcanimicrobiota bacterium
GCGTTCGCAGGCGCGGTCGAGCTGCGCGCGCGTCGCGACGGCGGGCGGTGCGAACGTGATCGATTCGCCCGCGACGCCCGACTGCAGGAGGATCAGCCCGAGGCCGAGCGCGCGGACGACGCAGCGATTCGCGGCGCCGCCGTCCGCGAACTCGACGGCCCAGAGCATGCCGCGGCCGCGCGCCTCCCGCAGGTGCGACGTCGCGCGAACGATCGCGCCGAGGCGCTCGCGCAGATACGGTTCGCGCTCGCGTGCGAGGCGCGGGACGTCGAGGCGCGCGATCTCCGCGAGGTTCGCGAGCGCGGCGGCGCAGCCCATCGGATTACCGAGGAACGTCGACGTGTGCAGCGCTTCGCCGCGCGACGTTTCCCACGCGTCGGCGACGCTGCGTGCGACGATCGTCGCCGAGAGCGGGAAACCGCCCGCGAGCGATTTCCCGATGCAGAGCAGATCGGGCCGGACGCCCTCGCGTTCGCATGCGAACATCGCCCCGGTCCGACCGAGGCCCGTGTAGATCTCGTCGAGCGCGAGCAGCACGCCGCGGCGCGCGCAGAGCGCCGCGAGCCCGCGCAGGAAGCCGTCCTCCGGGACGATCACGCCAGCACGGCCCTGGATCGGTTCGAGGAGTACGGCACCGAGATCGTCGCGATCGTTCAGCAACGAAGCGATCTCGGCGAGCGCGCGTTCCGCGGCGCCCGCCTCCCGCGGATCGGGAAAGCGCACGAACGGCGTCTCGTCGCGCAGCTGCGCGCGCCAGGGATCGCGAAACTTCGCGATGCCGCCGACTTCGAGCGTACCGTACGAGAGGCCGTGGTAGCCGCCCGCGAAGGCGACCACGTTGCGCTTCCCCGTCGCGAGGGCGATCGTCTTGAGGGCGAATTCTACCGCCTCTGCGCCGCTCGAGCAGAGGAACGTCCGCGGTTCGTCGACGGGCGCGAGCGCGGCGAGCGCGGCGAGGAGCTCCGCCTTCACGCCGCTCGGATGGACGTCGCCCATGCCGTGCGGCAGGCGGACCGCCTGCGCCGCGATCGCCCGCGCCACGGCCGGATTCGCATGGCCCGTGATCGCGACGCCGAACGCGGCCGTCGCGTCGAGGTAGCGATTGCCGTCGACGTCCTCGACGAGCGCGCCCGAGGCCGACTCCCAGAAGATCGGGTAGTCGCGCGCGAGATACGTTACGCCGCGCGTCTCCGTCCGC
Organism: Vulcanimicrobiota bacterium; assembly: GCA_964658555.1. GTDB lineage: Bacteria > Vulcanimicrobiota > Vulcanimicrobiia > Vulcanimicrobiales > Vulcanimicrobiaceae > CAZZYZ01. The sequence continues at coordinate 1,199 of CAZZZK010000421.1, forward strand.
GCGAGCTCGGCGCCGAGCGCGAGCGAACGCGCGCCCGGGACGGGACCGCGGATCCGCTCGAGTCCGTCGTCCGTCACGCGACGTTCGCCGCGGGCGCGGCGGTCGTGCCGAACGTCCCGTTCATCCGCGATAGATCGCTCGCACGAACGGCCGGATGCGCGCCTCGCCGCCGTGATCGCCGCCGAGCGGCGGCGCTTGCAACGTTCCGAACGCCGCGATCCGCGACGCGCCGCTCGCGAGCGCGAGCGCGTCGATATCCGCGCGGCGGGTCGCGGCGAGCGCGAAGCCTTCGAGCGGCAGCGCGTGGCGTTCGAGATAGGCGGCGGCATCGGACGGCGAGTCGACGGGCACGAGCGCGAGCACGCCCGGCAAGAGCGGCGGCGGTTCGCCGAGCGGCGGATCGTACGCGACGAGATGCGGGCCGACCGCACTCTCGAAGAGTTCGCCGTCGTGCTGCGCGGCGCGGAAGCGCGCGGAACTGCGATACGACGCGACGGCGGCGCTACGTGTCGCTCCCGCGGGAAACGCCATCGCGAAATCGTCGGCGGCGCTCGCGACGATCCGCGCGAACTCGGGCGGGGCGATCGCGCCGCCGCGTTCCACGAACACGGCGTGCAGCGAGAGGCAGCCGTCGCCGTCGTAGAGCAGCGCATCGCGCGCGATCGCGTCCGCGAGATCGCGTGCGGC
>CAZZZK010000422.1:0-1885 GCA_964658555.1 Vulcanimicrobiota bacterium
GTTCGGATGCGATCCGGCCGCGGCCGGATCGACGAGCTCGCCGTCGAGAAGATCGATCGTTCGCGTCGCGTAGCGATTGAAGCGGCGATCGTGCGTCACCATCACGATCGTCGATCCGGACCGGTGCAGCTCGGCGAGCAGCTCCATGACGAGCTCGCCGTTGGCGGTGTCGAGATTGCCGGTCGGCTCGTCCGCGAGGAGGACCGCGGGATCGCCCGCGATCGCTCGCGCGACGGCGACGCGCTGCTGCTGACCGCCCGAGAGCTGCGGCGGGAGGTGCCCGGCGCGATGCGACATCGCGACGCGTTCCAAGGCCTCGGCGGTTCGGCGTTTGCGCTCCGCCGGCGAGGTCCCGCGATAGGTCAGCGGAAGTTCGACGTTCTCCGCGACCGTCAGATCGCCGATGAGGTTGAAGTTCTGAAAGATGAAGCCGATCTCGCGATTGCGGATGCGCGAACGGTCGACAGCGCGTAGGTTCGCGACCTCGCGATCGCCGAGAACGTACGAACCCGACGTCGGACTATCGAGCAGTCCGAGGATCGAGAGCAGCGTCGACTTGCCGCAGCCCGACGGCCCTTCGATCGCGACGTACTCTCCGCGCGAGATCGCGAGCGAGACGCCTCGCAGCGCGCGCGTCTCCACGTCCGTCGTCTGATAGACCTTACTGATTTCGCGAACGTTGATGAGCATGTCGGTCGTTCCTCAATCTCGGATGCGGAGAACGGGTGCGGTGAAGGCGGACGTGTCGGAGACGATCACCCGATCGCCCGCGACCAGTCCGGAGACGATCCGCTCGCGATCGGCCGAGCCGGCGGAGATGCCGACGTTCGTACGGTACGCGAGCGTCCCGTCGCGGGCGAGTCGGTAGAGCACCGTCCGCGAACCGTCGCCGGGCGTCGCCGGGCGCGCGATCGACAGGACGCTCGCCTCGCGGCTGAGCACGATCGTCCCGTCGATCGTTTGCGCCGGACGGGCGCCCGCCGGAATGCGGTCGAGCGCGACGTCGACGGCGATCGTTCCGTTCTGCGCCGCCGGCGCGATGCGCGAGACGGCGCCGCCGATCGTCGTCCCGTCGCTCGCCGTAAGACGGACGCGCATCCCCGGCGCGACGCCCGCGAGATCGCTCTCGGCGACTTGCAAGATCGCCTTGAGATCGCGTTCCTCGGCGACGCGCGCGAGCTCCGAACCGGCCGTCACGCGTTGACCCGGATCGACGGCGACGCTCTGCACGATCCCCGCGGCTCCGGCACGCGCCGTCAAGAGCGCGAGCTGGGCGCGTTTCGCGGCGAGCGATGCGGCGTCTTGATCGACGACGGCCGCGGCGGCCGCGATCTTCGCCGCCGCAGTCGCGCCGCCGACGCGTATCTGGGTCGCGGCGATCGTCGCGAGATCGCGCTTCTCCGAGCGATCGATAACGGCGGAGCGGTATTGCAGATCGCCGACGAGCCCGCTCGCATGGAGCTGCGAATAGGAGCGCGCGGTGACCGCGGCGCGTGCGTCTTCGGCCCGTGCCGTCCGAAGCGCGCTCTCTCGATCGAGCCGCGCTCCGGCCGCCGTCTCCGTCGCACTTCGAACCTCGGCCCGCGCCGCGGCGAGCTGCGCCGACTCGTCGACGACGGCGACGACGAGATCCGGATTCTGCAATTCCGCGACGACGGAATCGGCCGCGACGCGCGACCCGGGGCGGACCGGAACGCTCGCGACGATGCCGTCGGAGGCCGCGGCGACCACGCGCACGCGATCGGGCGCGAGCGTGCCGCCCGCCGCGACGTCGCGTTCGAGCGGTCCGCGGCGAACCGTATCGATCACGAGCGAACCGCGTTCGACGGCCGGCCCGCTCGCGGCGCGCGGACCGAACAGCGCGGGAAGCGACCACGCGAGCGCG
>CAZZZK010000423.1:0-1881 GCA_964658555.1 Vulcanimicrobiota bacterium
CGCCGCGGGGCCGCCGTCGCGCTTGGCCGCGACGCTCACGCGGCGTACCCCGCCGGTGCGGCCGCGAACGGAACCTCGCGCGCCCCGCGTCGAATGGACCGGCAATGCAACGGACCGCCTCGCTCTCTTCGCTCGCTCTGGTGGGTGCCGCGGCGGGACTCGCCGGCGGCGTCGTCATCGATGCGTACCTGCTCCTGACGCTCGTCGCGATCTCGCACGCGCTCACCGTCGGCACGTTCTATCGCTACGTCGCCTCGGGCGCCCTCGGACAGGCCGCCTACGCGGATCCGAACGGCGTGGCGCTGGGCGTCATCTTTCATCTCCTCGTAAGCATCGGCTGGGGAATCGGCTATGCGTACATGGCGAGCCGCACGATCGCGATTCGCGAGCATCCGGCGACGTCGGCCGTCGTGTTCGGGATCGTCGTCATGATCGCGATGCAGCTCGTCGAGGTCGCCGCCAACATCTACCGGCTGCCGAACTCGTTCTCGCTCGGAAACCTGTTCCTCGCGCACGTCTTCTTCTTCGGCTTCCCGGTCGCGTATCTGACGCGGGCGCTGATGGGACGCACCGCCGCCGCGTCGCGATGATCGCCGAGATCGCGGTCGACGAAGACGCGCTGCGGGCGAACGTCGCCCGCCTGCGCGACCTCGTCGCGCCGGCCCGCTACGCCGCGGTCGTGAAGGGGAACGCCTACGGCCACGGCCTCGTGCCCGCGGCCCGCGCGATCGAGAGCGCGACGGACGGCTACTGCGTCTACCGCGCGGACGAAGCGCTCGCGCTGCGCGCCGCCGGCATCGCGAAGCCGATCCTCGTCCTCGGCCCCGTGGAGCCGGCCGAGCTCGACGCCCTGCATGCCGCCCGCGCCGCCGTCGCGCTCTGGAGCGAGGGCGGCTTCTCGCGCGATCTCGAACGCGTCGCCGGGCGGCGCGGCACGCCGTTCCCCGTGCACGTGAAGATCGACACGGGCGTCACGCGCTTCGGATTCGATACGAGCGACGCGACGGCCGCGACGGAGCGGCTCCTCGCCCGGCCCGCGCTCGACGTGCGCGGCGCGTTCACGCACCTCGCGGCCGTCGAGGAATTCGAGGCCTCGTTCACGCGGGCGCAGCGCGACCGCTTCGTCGGTGCGCTCGCGCCGCTGCGCGCGCGCCTGGCGGAGCGCGGCGTCGCGCTGCACGCCGCGGCGTCGGCCGCGGCGATGCTGATGCCGGAGCTGCGCTTCGACCTCGTACGCGCCGGGATCGCGACCTACGGCATCTGGCCCTCGGCACGGACGCGCTTCGCCGCGCCGGCGGGCTTCGCGCTCGAACCGGCGCTGACGTGGGCGACGAAACTCGTCGTTGTGCGCGACGTCGGGGCGGGGCGCGCGGTCGGCTACGGCTGCGCGTACGAGACGACGCGCCCGTCGCGCATCGGCATCCTGCCGATCGGCTATGCCGAGGGGATCCCGCGCGCGTACTTCGGCCGCGGGATCGCGCTCGTCTGCGGCGAGCGCGTGCCGTTCGTCGGCCGCATCTGCATGAATACGGCGTTCGTCGACGTGACGGACGTCCCGCGCGCCGTACCCGGCAGCCGCGTCGTCCTCATCGGGCGCGACGGTGCCGCGCTGCTCGACGCGAACGAGGCGGCGGAGGCCGCGGGGACGATCGGCTACGAACTCGTGACCCGCCTGCCCGCCGAGGTGCCGCGGCGCTACGTCGCGGCGGATCCGTCCGCGGCCGCGAACGCGGCGATCGCCTCGGCGAGATCTATCGTCCCCTCGTAGAGCGCCCGGCCGACGATCGCCGCGTCGACGTTCGCGGGAGTTCCGGCGCGCAGCGCCCGCAGATCCTCGAGCGTCCGCGCGCCGCCGCTCGCCGTGATCTTCAGGGGCGCGAG
>CAZZZK010000424.1:0-1847 GCA_964658555.1 Vulcanimicrobiota bacterium
GTCCGCCTCGTTGAGCGGCGCATCGAGACGGTACCGCTCGACGAGATCGGGATTCGCGATGAACGGCACGCCGAACGCCACCGCGTCGACCGCACCGCTCGCGATCGCCCGGATCGCGAGCGCGCGGTCGTAGCCGTTATTGCCGACGTAGACGCCGTCGAAGGCGCGGCGCAGAACCGCGTAATCGATCCCCGGCACGTCGCGCGGGCCGCCCGTCGCGCCCTCGATCACGTGCAGGTAGGCGAGTCCGCGCTTCGAGAGCTCGGCGACGAAGTGACCGAACGTCTCGCTCGGATTCGCATCGGAGATGCCGCCCGCGGGCGAGACCGGGCTGATGCGGATGCCGACACGATCCTTGCCGACGATCCCGGCGACGGCGTCGACGACCTGCAGCGGAAAGCGGGCGCGGTTCTCCGCCGAGCCGCCGTACTCGTCGGTGCGGACGTTCGCGCCCGTCTTGAGAAATTCGTCGAGCAGGTAGCCGTTCGCGGCGTGCACCTCGACCGCGTCGAAGCCGGCCGCGATCGCGTTGCGCGCGGCCCGTCGGAAATCGTCGACGATCCCGGGCAATTCGTCCGCGCGCAGCGCGCGCGGCTCCACGGCGTCGACGAAGCCGTCGTCGTTATAGACCTGCGCCTTCGGCGCGATCGCCGAGGGCGCGACCGGAAGCTCGCCGTTCTCTTGAACGGTCGGATGCGAGACGCGGCCGACGTGCCACAGCTGCAACGCGATCCGGCCGCCCGCCGCGTGGACCGCGTCCGTGATCTTCTTCCAGCCCGCGACCTGCGCCGCGCTGTAGATCCCGGGCGTATGCGCGTAGCCCTTGCCCTGCGGCGAGATCTGCGTCGCCTCGGCGATCTGGAGCCCGGCGGACGCGCGCTGCACGTAGTAGGTGACGTTCAGATCGGTCGGGACGTCGCCCGCGCCCGCGCGGCTGCGCGTCAGCGGCGCGAGGAAGATGCGATTGGGGACCTCGAGCGCTCCGACCCGGAGCGGCCGGAAGAGCACGTCTGCATCGTGTGAGGCGATTTGGTTGGACATGCCCGTCCCTTACCGTGAAGACGCGATTCCGACGCAGCGCGCCGCACTCAGGCGAACGTGGCGACGAGGACCGCGACGTCGTCGGTCTGCGGCGCCGCGCCCAACACCGCTTCGACGAGGGCCGCGGCCGGCGCCGCCGTCCGCGGGTCGAAGCGCGCGAGCGCCGCGTGCAGCGCCGCCTCGCCCGCGGCGAAGTCGTGCGTCGATTCGACGAGTCCGTCGGTGTAGAAGACGATCGTCGAACCCGCACCGACCGCGAAGGTCGTGATCTCGCGGCGTTCCTCGATGCCGAGCCCGAGCATCGCGCCGGCGCTCGCGAACGATCCGATGCGGCCCGCCGCCGAGCGCGAGCGCGGCGCGGCGTGGCCCGCCGACGCGAGCGCGAGCGTCCGTTCGCGCGGATCGTAGATCGCGGCGAGCGCGGTCGCGAGACCGTCGGGATCGTGGAGGTGCAGCGTCCGATCGGCGACGTCGAGCATCGCCGCCGGGCTCGGTTCGAGCATCGCCGCGGCCTGCATCGCCTGGCGCAGCTTCGTCATCGTGACCGCCGCGCGCAGGCCGTTCCCGAGAACGTCGCCGATCGTGAGCGCGAGCCGGCCGTCGGCGAGCGCGAAGGCGTCGTACCAATCGCCGCCGATCGTCGCCTCCGAGCGGCCGGGGCGATACGCCGCATCGAGCGCGACGCCGGGCAGCGCGGGCAGGGTCGCGGGGAGCGAGGCGTCCTGCAACGTGATCGCGATCCGCCGCTCGCGTCCGTACAGCCGCGCGTGCTCGATCGCGATCCCGGCACGCCGGCCGAGCTCCTC
>CAZZZK010000425.1:0-1804 GCA_964658555.1 Vulcanimicrobiota bacterium
GGCTTCGAGCGCGAGCGCGACGTTCTTCGGCGCGTTGCCTTCGGGCTGCAAGAAGTAGGGCAGCACGCGGCTCGGAAACGCGTCGTACCATTCGCCCGGGACGCGGCCGTCGACGATCAATTTGACCTCGTTCGCACGCGCCGCCATCTGGGGCGCGAGGCGCTCCTTCGGCGATACGGTGAGCCACACGCCGTCGGGCAGGTCGACCGCGATCGAGCCGTTCGATTCGATGTGGACGCGGCGCCCGTCGGCCTGCAGCGCCGCGACGAGATCCGAGGTCTCGCGCTGCGCGAGCGGCTCGCCGCCCGTGATCACGACCATCGGGCAGGCTCCGCCGAGCTCGCCGACGCGCGCGACGATCTCGGCGACGCTCGCGAATTCTCTCACGCTGAAATCGGTATCGCAGAAGCGGCAGTTGAGGTTGCAACCCGCGAGCCGCACGAAGACGGCGGGCGTCCCCGTCCACACGCCCTCGCCTTGCACGCTGTAGAACGTCTCAGCGAGCGCGAGCATCGTCGCCCCGTACGGTCGCGCATGCGGTCGCGGTCTCCCAAACGGTCACTTCGAAGAGCTGCGGCAGCGCCGCTTCGAGCGCGCCCCAGATCCAGAGCGCGATGTGCTCGGCGGTCGGATTCGGCATGACGTCGTTGAGCGATGCGTGATCGAGCCGATCGATGACGAGCGGCCGGACCGCGGCGGCGAGCACGTCGAAATCGACGATCATCCCGGCGGCGGGACCCGTCTCCTGAAGAGGACCCGCGAGCGTCACGTCCAGACGGTACGAGTGGCCGTGGAGCCGCGCGCATTTTCCGGGATGGTGCGGTAAGACGTGCGCCGCTTCGAACCGGAACTGTTTCTTGATCTGCACGACCGGCGCGGATTCGCGACCGCCGTTCGGGCGTCCCGTCCGAGCCGGAAGGCCGCGCTCGCCCGCGCGGCTACAGATCGCCCGCCGGGCCCATCCCTTCGAGGCGCTTCTTGAGGTCGCGCAGGAAGCCGCTCGCGCTCGTGCCGTCGAGGACGCGGTGGTCGAGCGAGAGGCAGACGTTCATCATCGAGCGGATCGCGATCGCATCGCCCGCGACGACGACCGGCCGCTTCACGACCGCCTCCATCGTGACGATCGCCGACTGGCCGCCGTGCAGGATCGGTGCGGAGAGGATCGAGCCGTTCGCGCCCGTGTTGTTCACGGTAAAGGTTCCGCCCGCGAGATCGTCCGCGTCGAGCGTGCCGCGCCGCGCGCGTTCGATGAGCGATCCGGCCGCGCGCGCGATCCCGCCGATGGCGTAGGTCTGCGCCGCGCGGATCACCGGCACGACGAGCGTATCGTCGAAGCCGACCGCGACGCCGACGTTGATGTCGCTATGGAGCGCGATACCGTCGTCGCCGAAGGTCGCGTTGAGCAGCGGATGCCGCCGCAGTTCCTGGACGACCGCGTAGATGAAGAAGTGCAGCAGCGTCAGCGGCGTGTCGTACTGCCGCAGGAACGCGTCTTTCTCGCGCGAGCGCCACGTCCAGAGATTCGTGACGTCGACTTCGACCATCGTCCACGCGTGCGGCGCCATCGTCACGGACTCGACCATCCGCTGCGCGATGAGCCGGCGCATCGGCGTGAGCGGCAGGAGCGTCCCCGCGATCGCGAGCCCGAGCGCCGCGGGCGGAGCGACGAAGTCCGCGGCCGGCGGAAGTCCGGCAACGGGGGCGACGGCCGGAGCGTTCTCTCGGGCGGCGCTCCGTTCGGGGACGCTCGCTTCGACGGCCGTTTCTCCGGCGGCCGTGCCCCCGGGGACGGTGCCCTCGGGGA
>CAZZZK010000426.1:0-1802 GCA_964658555.1 Vulcanimicrobiota bacterium
GGCGCGGCGCTCGCGGTCGGCGAGGGACTCGGCGACGGAGCCGCCTTGTGGCGCCGAGCGGCGGCGGGCGCGGGGACGAGAAGCGCGGCGATCGACGCGATGGCGACGGTTCGCCGGCACGCGCCGCGAAGACCAGACAACATTCTCAGTAGCAGAATCCTTCGGACCCACGCGGCGCAAACGCCGCAATTGGATGACCTCGCGTCGCTCAGAACGAGCGTCACAGCAGCCGATAAGCCGTCTCTTACTCGGCGTCGCGAGGTTCGCCCCTCCGCCGGACGGTCCTACAACATCAAGTTTTGCTGAGCGCTCGCTATGGAAAGAGGCGCTGCAGACCGATCGAGAATCCCGCCGAGCCCGCACTCGGCTGCGCGCTCTGAATGCGCGAATTGAGCGTCGTCACGTAGCCCACGGGCTCGAGCGAATTGAGCCCGTACGCGCCGAGCGTTTGAAAGACGGTCACCTGCGCCGCGACGTTCGTATTCGGCCGATAATCGAAGCCGAACGTCTGACGATACGGGTACCCGAAACTCGTCGCGTAGATCGCGTTGACTTTCTTGCCGAGCGGCTTGCGCGCGGAGAGCCCGACGTTCCCCGTGAGATCGACGTTGACGTCGAAGTTCGACAGCCCGAGCGCGCCCGCGAACGTCGTCTCGATCGGTGCGAGGAGCGTGCGCGTGAACTGCGCGTTCGCGATGCCGAACGCTTCCTGCGCCACGCTGAGCTGGCCGTTCTGATTGCGCGTCGTCGCGACGCCCGGCGCGAGACCCGCCGTCGACGTGCTGCCGTAGAGCGTCGGCGACTGCGACGTCTCGCCGAAGAGATTCGTCGCCCCGAGCGCGGGCGCGTCGAGCAGCAGACCGAGGATCTGCTGCCGGCCGTACGACGGATCCGAGCTGAGCGCGATCGAGAGATTCGTGACGGGGCCGGAGAGCCCGAGCGTGATGTCGGCGCTCCCCGTCGTATTGCGGACGGCGTTGGGATCGGGATTGATGACGTGCGTGATCGCGTGCGCGTCGAGCGTCGGGACGGCGCCCGCGCTCGGGTCGAACGAGACCGTCCCGTCGAGTAGCCGGAACACCGTATTGACGTAGGTCAGCGTCCCGCCGGGCGAGACGAACTGGCCCCGCAGTTTCGGATCCGCGGCCGTCCCCGCGACCGCGAGCCGGCCGCGCGCCCCGATGTCGACGTTGGCACTGCGAACGCGGACGTTGTCGGCCGCGCGCAGGTCGAGATCGAGCGCGAGATCGCGCAAGCCGCCCGGGATCGGGCCGCCGGCGGTTTCGGCCGCAGGCGCCGGCCCGACCGTCGCCGCGCCGCCCGTCCCGGCTCCCGCGACCAGCAGCGCCGCGAACGGAATCACGCCGTTCGAGAGCGCGAGCGTCCCGCCGAGCCGCGGCGGCGCGGCGTCCTCGTGCGCGAGCGTGAGCCGCCCGTCGAGTTGGCCCGCGCCGAATGCGGGCAGGTTGAGCACGAGCTTCGTCGCGCGCGCCGCGAACCGGTAGCGCGCCGAGGACGCCGACGCGAGGCTCGGAACCGTCGCCGATCCGCGCAGATCGAGGCTCCCGCCGCCGGCGAGCGCGTGGAGCCGTTCGAGCGTCGCGACGTCGCGATCGAAGGTGACGCGGCCGTCGATCGCCGTCAGCGGGATCGTTTCGAACGGCGTTCGGATCGAGCCGTTCGCCACGTCGAGCGACCCGCCGAGCGCGGGGCGGCCGGCCGTGCCCGTCACGGCGAGCCGCCCGGTGAGCGTCCCCGCGACGCTGCCGATGCCGCCGCCGATCGAAACGCCACCGATCACG
>CAZZZK010000427.1:0-1789 GCA_964658555.1 Vulcanimicrobiota bacterium
CGGCAGCCGCCCCGCCCGCGATGTCGCGTTCGTAGCGGTCGCCGACCATCGCGCACCGCGCGGCCGGGACGCCGAGCCGCTCGGCCGCGAGCGCGAAGATGCGCGGGTCGGGCTTGAGCAGTCGGACTTCGTCGGCGATGAGGACGGCATCGAAGGCGTCCGCGAGGCCGAGCGCGTCGAGCTTGGGACGGTGCGTCTCGGAGAACCCGTTCGTGATCAAGCCGAGCCGCGAACCGTCCGCGCGCAACCGGCCGAGCAGGTCGCGTACGCCGGGCCACAGCACGAGCGCCGACCGCCGATACCGATCGTACGCGGCGGCGCATTCGCGTGCGGTCGCCTCGTCCGCGATGCCGACGCACGCGAGCGCGCGGCCCCACATGCCGGCGCGTATCTCGGCGAGCGGACGCCCGAACACGTCCGGCCCGAGCGCGGCCCAAAAGCCCTGCGCTTCGGCGACGTACGCGCGCACGAGCGCGCCGCCGTCGATCCGGCGCTCGCGCGCGAGATCCGCGGCGACGGCTTCGGCGGCCGTTCGGTAGGCGAGCGTATCGTCGTGCAGCGTATCGTCGAGATCGAAGAGAACTGCAGCGAACGATTGCATCTATCGCAATCGTACCCGAAACGAGCGTAACGCGAACGGCGTGAAACGCGCGCGGAGCTCCCCGTCTTCGATCGCCGCATCGCCCGCGGTCTCGCGTTCGAGCGCGTCGGCGCACGCGACGCCGAGGACGCGCGCCCCGCACGCGAACCGCACCTCCGCGGACGCGCCGTCGCACTCGCGCGCGCGCAGGATGACGCCCGCGCCGTCGTCCGCGAGCTTGGTCGCGACGACGACCACGTTCGGAGCGCTCGAGACGAACATCGGCACCGCGGGTTCGCTCGCGAAGCGCGCCCACATCGACTCGAGTTCGCCCATCCCGAGCCCCGCGAACGGCGCGTAGGCGAGCGCGATCTCGCGCGGCTCGTCGTCGGGCGGACCGTTCGGTTCCGCGGGCCCGCGAACGAGGCCGCACGAGAACTCGGAGCGCACGCGGCCGCGCGGGAGCGACCACGCGCACGGGTCGAGCCGCAAGACCGCGAGGCCGCCGTGCGCACCGTCGAAGCGGACGAAGCGCGTCCCGATCGCGCCGGCATCGTACGCGTCGAGCGCGCCGTGGGGCGCCCCGAGCCGCGTGCGATCGGGACGGAACGCGAGCCGCGCCGCGACGCGCAGCGCCGCGCGGCGGCCGCCGTTCCACGCGACGGCGTAGGTGGCACGCAGGAACGGCTCGCGGGCGTCGAGCGCGTAGCGCACGACCGCGAGCGACCGTCCGAAGGCGAACCGCACCTCGAGGCCCCCGTCGACGAGTTCGCAACCCGTCGCGCGCACGGCTCCCGGCGGACCGCCGTCGCGGAAGACGAGCCGCCCCGCGCCGCCGAGCACGCTGCGACCGCCCGGCGTCGCGAGGGAAGCGAGCGTTCCGTCGTGCCGCACGACCGCGCGCAGCGTCCCGTTCTCGAACGCGAATCCGCCGCGCACCGCCGCGGGCGCGACGGGTTCGTCGCCGACGCGCAAACGCGCCGTCGGCAAGACGGACCGCGCGCTCGACGCGACGTGCCGGAGGAGCGCGTCCGCTTCCGCGCGTCGCGCGGGCGAGCCGGCGCGCGCGCCGCCGAGCGCGACGCGCCACGCACGATCGAGTTGGCCGCGCGCCTCGTCGAGGAAGAACGGCGTCGCACGCATCGCGTACGCCCACGCGAGCAGCGTCTCCGTCGCGACGAGGTCGCGTTCGAGCGCGTCGATGCCGGC
>CAZZZK010000428.1:0-1779 GCA_964658555.1 Vulcanimicrobiota bacterium
CGCGTTCGCGGAGATATCGCGCCTCGCGGCGCGCGCGACCGGGCTCGCGGACGATGCGGATTCCCCCGCGCTCGCCGCGCGCCTCGAGCCCGCGGCGCTTCGTGACGCGTTCGAGCGGCTCGCCGACCTCGCGCGCCGCGCCCCGCTCGGCGACGCCGATTTCGTGCGCGGGATCGCCCTCGCGCAGCACCTTCGAACGGAGATGACCGGTCATGCCCGAGCCCGCCGCTGATCTCGCGCGCCGCCTGCGCGAGGGCCTCGAGAGCGTCGTCGCCGGAAACGATTCGGCGGCGTTCGCGTTCCTCGTCGCCCTGCTCGGCAACGGTCACATCCTCATCGAGGGCGTCCCGGGGACCGCGAAGACGCTGCTCGTGCGGACGTTCGCCGCGCTGCTCGGCGCGCCGTACCGGCGCATCCAATTCACGCCCGATCTCATGCCGGCCGACGTCGTCGGGACGACGATCTTCAATCCGCAGACGGCCGAGTTCTCGCTGCGGCGCGGGCCGATCTTCACGAGCCTGCTGCTCGCCGACGAGATCAACCGCACGCCGCCGAAGACGCAGTCGGCGCTGCTCGAGGCGATGGAGGAGCGGCACGTGACGCTCGACGGCGAGACCGTCCCGCTGCCCGCGTTCTTCCTCGTGTGCGCGACGCAGAATCCGATCGAATTCGCGGGGACGTATCCGCTTCCCGAAGCGCAGCTCGATCGGTTCCTCGTGCGCGCGCGTACCGGCTATCCGAGCGAGCGCGCCGAGCGCGAATTGATCGCCCGAGCCGCGGCCGGCTTCGACGCGCGCGACCTCGCCGCGGCGGGCGTCGAACGGCTCGCGACCGCGGACGACGTGCTCGCCGCACAGCGCGAGGTCGCGACGATCTTCGCCTCCGACGCCGTGCAGGCGTATCTCTACGAGATCGTTTCGCGCACCCGAAGCGCGCCCGATCTCGCGCTCGGGGCGAGCCCGCGCGCGGCGCTCGCGCTGCTCGCGGCGAGCCGCGCGTCGGCCGCGATCGGCGGCCGCGATTTCGCGACGCCCGACGACGTCAAGGCGGTCGCGCCGCTCGTTCTCGGGCACCGGCTCGTCGTGCGGCCCGAGAGCGAGATCGAGGGCGTGACCGCGGAGAGCGCGCTCGAGCGCATCCTCGCGAGCGTCCCGGTGCCGACGGCCGCGCGAAACGTGTGAACGACCCCGCGCCGACGCCCGCGCCGCGACCCGTCGCTCCGGCGATGTGGCTCTCGCCGCGCGGCGCGTGGCTGCTCGCGGGGATCGCGCTGCTCGTCGCGCTCTCGAGCGTGGCGAGCTTCGTGCTGCCGGTCGCGCTCGCGGCGATCGTCCTGTTCGCCGGTTTCGCGATCGCGGACGTCCGTCTGGGGCCGAGCGCCGCGACGCTGCGCGTGCGGCGCGAACCCGTGCCGCGGCTCGCCCTGCGCCGCCCGGCGACGCTCGCGTACGAGATCGAGAATCGCGCCCGCATCGCAGCCCGCGTGCGGATCGCGGAGACGCCCGTCCCGACGCTCGCCTTCGACGCGCCGTTCGCGATCGTGGAGGTTCCCGCGAGCGCGCGGGCCGCGTGCTCGCAGCGGGTCGCGCCGCGCGAACGGGGTCGCGTTCGGTTCGGAACGCTCTATCTGCGGGTCGAGAATCGGATCGGCCTCGTCTCGCGCCGCTTCCGCATCGCGGCGGACGAAGACGCGCGCGTCTTCCCCGATCTCTCGGCGGTCGAGGAGCGGGGGGTGCTCGGGGCGCGTCGTTCGCTGCTCGCGGCGGGTCTGCGCCGGAT
>CAZZZK010000429.1:0-1778 GCA_964658555.1 Vulcanimicrobiota bacterium
CCGCCGCGCGCGCGGCGGACGCACGCGTCGTCGCGATCGACCCCGTGCAGAGCGCGGGCGCGCGGACGATCGCCGTGCTGCTGCGCATCTCGCGCGGCGACGCGCTCGCGTTCGCGCCGGGCGCGTACGGTCGGGCGACGGTTCGGGTCGGCGAGACGAGCGGACTCGTCGTCGCGGCCTCGGCGATCGTCGCCGACCCGACGACCGGCGCGGCGCACGTCTTCCGAAAAACGAACGACCGGTACGATGCCGTACCGGTCGAGGTGAGACGCGAGACGGACGGCCGCGCCTGGATCGAAAGCGCGACGCTCCGCCCGGGCGACCGCGTCGTCACGAGCGGAGCGTACTCGCTCGAACGTTAGCCCTTCGCGGGCGAGAGGTCGGCTTTGATCTCGCTCGCGAGCGCTTCGCCGTGCTTGTTCGCCGAGGCCGAGGCGGCGGCGATCGTCTCGTCGAGGACGCTGCGGCCGTGTTCGACGACGTCCGCACCGACGCGCTGCGCGCGATCGACGAGCTCGTCACGGATCGGACGGACCTTCTCGACTTCGATATCGGAGACGGGCGCGATCGCGCCGACGATGAAGCCGACGGCGAGGCCGCTCAAGATCAGGCCGATCGGATTTTCGCGAATGAAGCCGACGCCTTGCTTCGTCTGCTGCTTCGCGGTCGTCGCGAGATCGCTCGCCTTGTCTTTGAGCTCGGCCGCCTTGGCGTTCGCCGTGTCGGCGACGTCGGACGCCTTCGCGGCCGCGGTCTCTTTCACGTTCGCCGCTTTCGCGCTCGCGGTATCGACGAGGTCCCCCGCCTTCGCTTTGAGGTCGGCCGCCTTCGCGTTGGCCGCATCCGCAAGATCGGACGCGTTCGCGAGGGCCTTGTCCTTCGCGTCGGCAGCGGCCGACGCGGCCTTCGCCGCGAGGTCGGAGACGGAGTCTTTGGCGTTCGAGAAGCCGGCGTTGCCGGGTTTGGAGTAATCGGACATGACGGCGTTCCTTACTTGACGACGGTGAGCGACGCGGTGCCGTGGAAGCGCCGCGACGACGATGCTTTGAGCGCGCGCGAGACCGCGAATCCGGCGGCCGCCGCGACGAGCGTCGCGACGAGCGGCTGCTTGCGGCCGAAGGCCTCGAGATCGCTCGCGACCTCGCCCGTCTTCGTCGTCTGCAGATAGGTCGACGCGTCGCCGAGCGCTTTCGCCGCCTGCTCGAGGAACGGTGCGGCGAACGATAGGATCTCGTCGGACTGCAGATCGTTCGTCACCGAACGAAGCGTCGCTTCGGTGCCGTGAATGCGGTCGGCGAACGACGCCAATTGGTGATCCGCTTGCGCCGCGACGTAATCGCGCACGCTCGTCACCGTTTTCTTCGTCGTCTGGACGACGTCGGAACGTGCCATCTCAAGCTCTCCCATGTGAGGTGCGACGCCCGTGATCGGTGCGATCGCTCGCAACCCCTTACCCGATTCCCGGGCGCGCGTCCCCGTCCGCCCGCGCACGCGCGTCGAGCCGCTCGCGTTGCGGGATCACGACGTATTTGGGATCGGTCGCGGACTCGACGCCCGCGCGAAAGATGCTGAACCGCTGGCAGACGGCGGCCGCGAGCCCGAGCGAGCCCGCGGCGATCGCGGGTGCGCGCTTCCCGCCGAACGCCGCCGCCGCGATCGCGCTCGCGACGGTCATCCATTTCGCCGCGCTCGCGAGCCGGCCGGCCTCGCCCTTCATATACGGCTCGGCGAGGAACGGCCCGAGCTGCCGATGCATGCGCTCGACCGCTGCGAGCTCG
>CAZZZK010000430.1:0-1767 GCA_964658555.1 Vulcanimicrobiota bacterium
CGAATACCGATGCGGCCGACGGCGTCGACGTCCGTCGCGCCGTGCGCGATCCCGACGCTGCCGACGCACGCGAACACGACCGCGCGCGCGATCGCCGGGCGTACGCGGGCGAGCGCGCCGAGCGCCACGGCCGCGAGCCACGTCGCCGTCCGCGTGCGCCGGACGATCGATCGGTTAATGCGGATGCGCCGTGCCGAGCGGCTCGTCGAAGAGCTTGAGCGCGAGCGTCCCGTGCGTCACCGCGGCACCGGCGCGCAGGGCGGCCGCGATGAACGACGTCTCGACGACCTCTTCGCGCGTCGCGCCCGCGGCTTTCGCGGCCGCCGTGTGGACGTCGAGGCAGTACGGGCACTGCGTCGTGAACGCGACGGCGAGGGCGATCAGCTCGCGGTACTTCTGCGGGATCGCGCCGTCCGTGCGTCCGACGATCGCGTCGAGGCGCGCGAACGCCGAGAATTCTTTGGGCGCGAGCTTCTGCAGCTCGTCGAGACGTGCGAGATCGGAGTGTGCGTTGTAATCGGACATGGACGTCATCTGCCCGCGCGGCATCGGCATCTCACGCTCGCTGCCGCGCGGAGATCGCCCGAACGGCCCCGTCAGCCGTTCGGCAAGACCACGGCGCGAAAACGCGCCTCGCCCTTCGCGACGCGGTCGTACGCGTGCGCGATGTCGTCGAGCGCGAACGTCTCGGTAAAGACCTTTACTTTCCCTTCGGCGACGTACGCGAGCGCTTCGAAGAGATCGCGCCGGTTGTTCTGCGACGACGTGAGGATGCGGATGCGCTTCGTGAGAGCGGTCGCGGGCACGAACGAGAACGGCGTCGCCCCGTCCACCCCCATGATGACGAGACGGCCGTCGGGCCGGAGCGCGTCGAGCGCCTGCATCATCGCTTCGTTCGAATTGCTCGTCGCGAGCACGACGTCGGCGCCGCCCGATTTCGCGAGCGCCGCTCCGTCGGCCACGGCTTCGTCCGCGCCGAGCTGCTTCGCGAGGGCGATCTTGTCTTCGGAATGCGTCACCGCGATCGTATGGAAGCCCGCTGCGTGCGCGTATTGCACCGCGAGATGGCCGAGGCCGCCGATCCCGACGACCGCGACGCGCTCGTGCGGCTGCGGTTCGGCGATCCGCAGACCGCTGTAGACGGTGAAGCCCGCGCAGAAGATCGGCGCGGCCTGTTCGTAGGAAACGCCGTCCGGTACGAGCATCGTCGCGTCGGCGTAGGCGAGCAACAGCTCCGCGTGGCCGCCCGGCATATCGATCGCGGCTTGGACGGCGTTCGGGCAGTTCTGCGAGAGCCCGCGCAGACACCATTCGCAGCGCTTGCACGACGTCTGGATCCACGGCACGCCGACGCGATCGCCGACCTTGCGCGAGGTGACGCCCGGGCCGACCGAGACGACCTCGCCGACCGGCTCGTGGCCGAGCCGCATCGGATACGGCATGCCGAAATGCCCGAGCGCCTGATGCACGTCCGTGTAGCACAGACCGCTCGCATGGATCTTGATGACGACCTGATCCGGGCCGGGCTCGGGCGCCGCGACGTCCTCGATCTTCCAGGGTGCGTCGGCGGAGGATACGACTGCTGCTCTCATACGAGCACGTGACGTTCGAGGTATCGCGCGAGTTTCAGCGTCGTTCGAAAGGCCTCGGCCGCTCGGAGCCGGAGTCGGCTCGCATGAATCTCTTCCCTCGTATCAGACTCGCGGCTCTCGCCCTCGGCGCGGTCGCCCTCGGCGCCTACGCGATCGGTGCGCTCGCGATCGGCAC
>CAZZZK010000431.1:0-1758 GCA_964658555.1 Vulcanimicrobiota bacterium
GTCGCGCTCGTCGCGGCGGTCGTCGCGCGCTTCTACGGCAACGTCAACGTCATCGCGGTCGACCGCGATACCGTCGCGCGACGCTTCGTCGACGCGGTCGAGCGCTCGACGCCGGGCGACGCCGTCGTGGTCGCCGATTGGACGTTCGCGACGCCGCTCGCCTACGCGGCCTACGCCGAGCGGTCGTTCGGGCGGCGCATCCTCGTCACCGCGGCGATCGACGACGCGATCGTACCGAGCGTACGGCGCTGGTCGCGAGGTCGCTGCGTCGCGTACGCGAGCGAATCGCCCGCGCTCGGGCGCGTCGGAGCCGCGCTGCACGCGGTGCGGCGCGCGGGCGCCGGTCCCTACTTATTCTCGGTCGGGGCGGCCTGCCGCACGCGATCGCTCGGCGCCGGAGCCGGAGCGCGCGCCTCGCGCGCTTCGAGCTGAAGGCTCGCGAGCGGACGCGCGAGCACGGTTCCGTGCGCGGTGCCGACGATCAGCGTGCGGCCGACGATGATCGGCGAGCCGACGCCGAAGCCGTCGCGCATCGCGGTCCGGCCGCGAACCGATCCGTCGCGCTCGTCGACGGCCCAGAACGTCTTCGCGGCGTCGCCGAAATAGGCGAGGCCGTCCTTCGCGACGACGCCGCCCTTGACGGGCCCGCCGACGGTTCGGCTCCACAGCAGCCGTCCGCTTCGCGCGTCGATCGCGACCATCTGCGGCAGCATCGCGCTGCCGACGAAGAGCCGGCCGCCGTCGAGCATCGGGATCGCGGTCGAATTGTTGACCGGTAAGATCCCGCGCCCGAGCGCGACGTCCCAGCGGATCGAACCGCTCTCGGCATCGAGTGCGTACACGTGCTGGATCGCGGGCGTCGTGTAGCCGACGAAGCCGAATCTGCTGTCGGACGGCCGCGCGTTGTACGTTCCGTAGATGCGCTTCCCGTCGCTCGCGAGCGGGCAGTCGTCGAATCCGCCGTCGCTCGGTGCGAAGTCTTTGCGCCATCGCGTCGCGCCCGTGCGGCCGTCGAACGCGATGACGGCGTTGGGGTAGTCGCCCGCGGTGACGACCCAGTCGCCGTCGTACCGGTTCGCCGCGACCATCGCCGCCGTCGACATGAGCGACGTGCGATACCGGTAGGCGCCGTCGCGCACGCCGAACGCGAACAGCATCCCGGCGGCGTCGTGTTCGACGTACGCGCCGTCGACGATCGCGCCCGTCGGCATCGCGCTGCCGGGAACGCGGCGCTTCCACCGTTCCTTTCCCGTGCGCTCGTCGAGGCCGGCGATCTCGTTCGTGCCGTCGCCGAGTAAGAGATAGTCGTTCGGCATGAACATCGTGGCGTCGGCGTGATTGTTGCCTTCGCCGACGACGACGACGCCGGCATCGACGAGCGGCGCGGTCATCACCTCGTCGTCCGCCGCGTAGATCCAACGCGGCTTTCCCGTCCGCAGTTCGAGCGCGTAGACGCGGCGATCGTTGCCGCCGACGAAGACGGTATCGTGCGCGATCGTCGGGCTCGACGAGATCCCGCCGTGCGTCCGGAACGACCAGCGTACGGCGAGATCGCTCGGGGTTTCGAGTACCGCGTTGAGCTCGCGATCGAGCCGGAAGGCGGTCCATTCGCTGCCGGGCGGGCTCTGCGGAGCGGGCGGCGCGCACGCGGCGAACGTCAGCGCGCACGCCGCCGCGGCGAACGTCGCGCGCAGCGGAGGGCGCGCGCGCATCTAGTACGCTCCGAGGACGCGCGCCGTCCCGGGGACGCGCGCGAGC
>CAZZZK010000432.1:0-1756 GCA_964658555.1 Vulcanimicrobiota bacterium
GACGGCCTCTCGATCGAGCGCGTCGACGGCACGATCGCGGACGTCCCCGTGCGCGTCGCGGGCGGGATCTTCGATCTCGCGAAGCCGCAGCTGCGGCTCGGGATCGCGGGCCGCGGCGATCTCGCCCGCCTCGTCACCCTCGCCGATGCCGCGCGTAAATTCCCGCTCAAGGGCGGCGTCGCGTTCGCGCTGTTCGTCGAGGGCGACGCGACGAAGCCGCAGACGCTCGCCACGTTTTCGTCCCCGCGGCTCACGTACGGCCGCATCCCGCTCGACGCGCCGGCCGGCCTCGTCTCGCTCTACGGCCAGCAGACGACGATCGTCCGCGCGTCCGTGGGATACGACGGCGCGACCGCGCGGACGCGCGCCGCGATCACGCTCGCGAAACATACGGACGTCGATCTGCTCGCCGAGATCGAGGCGCCCGCCGAGCGCTTTCCGTACGCGGGGCGGCTCCTCGGTCCGATGACCGTCCGCGCGACGGCCGTCGCGAGCGGGCGCGACGCCGCGCTCGCGACGACGGCCGTCGTCTCGGGCGAAACGGACGCGACGCACCTCCTCGGCACGGTCGCCGTCGGTCCGCGCGGCGAGGGATCGATCGGGCCCTTCGCGATCGACGGGCCGGGCGGCCGGGCACTCTACGCGCGCGTCGCGCTCGACCGGCCGCACGCGGGGGGCGGCGGCGCCTTCGTCTCGCTCCGGCGCTTCGCGATCTCCACGCGCGGCCCGCAGCCCGCGCTGCCGGGCATCGCGCTCGCGGCGCTCCCGCCGCTGCAGACGACGGCCGACGCGGACGTCGCGGCGACGTTCGCCGGCAATCGCTTCACGGGCGCGGGCGACGCGCACGCCTACGACACGGTCGTGCGCGGCTATCCCGTCGACGACCTCACCGTTCGCGGCGTCGCGTCGGACGGCCCGAACGCGGCGCTCGTCGTGCGCTACCGCGGCGATCTCGCCGCCCTCGCGCGCGCGGCGAACAGCAAGATCGCGGTCGGCGGACGCGTCGATCTCCCCGTCCGGATCGTCGCGACGGGTACGACGAACGCGATCGCCCAGATCGCGGACGCGCGCTTCGAGAACGTCCGCGTCGGCGGGGTCGCGATCGGCGGCATCGAGGGCACGATCGGGCTGCGCGGACGGGCGCTCGACGTCTACGGCGCGCGACTCATTCTCGACGGACGCGACGTCGCGGCACGCGGCAGCTTCGGCGACGGCGGAACGCTCGACGTCTCCGCGAGCGGGATCGAGCTCGCCTCGTTGCGAGCGCTCGGATTGCCGGTCCGAAGCGGGACGGTGAGCGCGCTCGCATCGGTCGGCGGGACGGTCGCCTCGCCGAACCTCGACGCGGGCGTCGCCGCGACGGACGTCCGGGCGGCCGATCCGCGCGCCGCGGGCCTCGCCGTCAGCACGTCGACGGACCTCCGGTACGCGGGCGGGACGCTCGCCGTTCGCGACGGATCCGTCCTCGCGGGGCCCGCCGTCGGAACGCTCGACGGCCGCATCGCGGGGTTGCGCGGCGATCCCAAACGCGCGGCGTACGCGTTCGATGCGGCGATCGATCAAGCCGATATCGGCACCTTCGCGTCGCTCTTCCGCGCCCCGCAGTATCCCGAGGGGACGCTCGACGCCGCCGTCCACGTCGCGGGCGTCGGCGCGCATCCGCACGTCGCGGGCCGCATCGACGTGCCCGAGGGTTCGATCAACGGACTGCCGTTCCGCGAGGCCTCGGTGCGTCTGGCGGGCACCCAGGCCGGCT
>CAZZZK010000433.1:0-211 GCA_964658555.1 Vulcanimicrobiota bacterium
TTCGTCGTTCGCCGTCGGCGCCGCGCTTCGGTGCGCGGACGGGACGATCGTCGCGGGCGCGAACGTCGAGAACGCATCGTACGGGCTCTCGATGTGCGCGGAGCGCGGCGCCGTCTTCACGGCGCTCGCGGGCGGCCGGAGCGCCTTCGTCGCGCTCGCCGTCGCGGGACCGGCGGGTGCGACGACGCCGCCGTGCGGCGCGTGCCGTCAG
>CAZZZK010000433.1:221-1756 GCA_964658555.1 Vulcanimicrobiota bacterium
CAAGGAGGGTGTCATCACGGTCGAGGAGAGCAAGACCGCCGAGACGACGCTCGACGCGCTGCTCCCCGCGACGTTCTCGCTGCGATGAGCGCGCCCGAACGCGCGTACAAGGCCGCCGGCATCGTCCTGCGCGGGCGGACGCTCGGCGAGGCGGACCGGATCTTCACGCTCTTCACGCGCGAGTTCGGCAAGGTCGACGCCGTCGCGAAGGGGATCCGCCGGGCGAAGAGCTCGCTCGCCGGGCGGCTCGAATTCGCGAACGAGGTCGCGCTCGGCATGCACCGCGGCCGCAATCTCGACGTCGTCGTGAACGCGCAGACGACGCGCGCGCACTGGACGGCGCTCGTCACGCCCGGCGCGTACGCGACGGCGCATCTCTGCGTCGAGCTCGTCGACGCGTTCTGCGAACTCGAGCTGCCGATGCCCGAGGTCTACGATCTGCTCGCGGGGCTGCTCGCCGCGCTCGGAACCGCGCCCGAACCCGCGGCGCTCGTGCCGCGCTTCTCGCTGCGGCTACTGGACGCGCTCGGGGTCGGCCCGATCGCCGAGGCCTGCGTCGGCTGCGAGACGCCGCTCGGCGGCCGCGCGGCGTGGGCCGATATCGAGGCGGGCGGCCTCGCGTGCGCGACGTGCCGCGCGCATCGCGCGGACGGCTACGCGCTCGATCCCTCGGACGTCGCGAGCTTTCGCGCTCTCGGCGCGCCGCGCGGCGCGGGTGCCCGGCCGTCGCTCGTCGCGACGCCCGCGGCGACGCGGGCCGCGGACGCCTTCGTCACGTGGCATCTCGGGCGGCGCACGCGCTCCTCGAAGCTGCTCGATGAATTGAGCCACGCGTGATCGTGATGGCGCTCGACGTCGGAGAACGGCGGATCGGCGTCGCGGTCAGCGATCCCGGCGAATCGTTCTCGCTGCCCGTCCGCACGATCGAACGCACCTCGCTGCACGAGGACCTCGAGGCGATCGTGACGCTCGCGCGCGAGTATGGCGCCGCGACGCTCGTCGTCGGCGATCCGATCGCGCTCGGCGGCGAACGCGGTATCGCGGCGCAGAAGATGGACGACTTCGTGCGCGTTCTCGGCCGCGCGTACGACGGCACGATCGAACGCGTCGACGAACGCCTGACCACCGCTCAAGCGACGCGAACGCTGCTCGCGAACGACGTCTCGCGCAAGGGCCGCAAGCGCGTCGTCGATCAGCTCGCGGCGGCGCTGATCCTGGATTCGTTTCTCGCGCGGCGCCGCCGCACGCGCGGCGAGTAGCGCTTCGCATGGCCCGCGTCGCATGAGAAGTTTTTTTCGCGCGTTCGCCGCGTTCGCGATCTGTACGTCGCTCGGCCTCGCGGGGATCGGTCTGTGGCTGCGCGCGCAGTTCGCCGACACGTCGCTGCCCGCGAATCCGACGCTGGTCGTCGTGCCGAGCGGCGCGAGCGGCGGCTCGATCGCGGCGCTGCTCGAACGCGCGGGAGTCGTGCGCTCGGCGGTCGCGTTCGAGGTGCTCGCGCGCCTGCACGGCGAGCAGAACGCGATGCGCGCGGG
>CAZZZK010000434.1:0-1737 GCA_964658555.1 Vulcanimicrobiota bacterium
CACCTGGCGCCGCCCGATCGTCGCGCGGAAGATCGCGCGGATGATGAGGAAGCCCGCGATGAGGATGAGGATCAGCCAGAAGAGTGACATACCGCCTCCGAACGATTGACGGGATTCGGGTGCCGCGAACGAGCGGCGACCGTTCGCGCCGCTGAGCGAACGCTCGTGGCTGCGATACTGATCGAGGATGAGGTTGACGCCCGTCGTGATACCCGCATTGTAATCACCCGAGCGGAAATCGCCGCGCATCGCGCCGCGAATCGTGTCGATCGTCCCCGAGGGGAAAAACGCGGCCGACGCGCGATCGGGGATGATCCCGTCGACCTTCTCCGCCTTCGCGAGGAAGATGAGGACGCCGTTGATGCGGTGCTGCGAGAAGAGTTTCTCGGCGGCGTCGCGCGGCTTCTGGCCGTTGAGCGACGGAACGGTCGCGACGACGACTTCCTTGCCGGTGCGCTGCTGGAACGCCCCGATCGTGTTGTTGAGATTCGCGATCGTGGTTTGATCGAAGAGGCCGGCGTCGTCGTGGACGTAGGTCGCGGCCGAGGCGGGTGCGCCGAACGCGACGACGATCCCGAGCAGGGCGGCGAACGCGAGGGCGAGCGGGTTGGCGCGGCGGCGTCGAAGCATACCCCTCCATACCCGATCGCCGAGAAAGTGTTTCCCGGCGGGCCGAGCGGCCGCCCGGGTTAGCGCGCGCTCACCGAAACGAACGCGACGCCGAGGATGCTCGTCAGGAAGACGACGATGAAGAGCCAGATCCCGGCCTTCTTGAGCGTGTCGCCGAGCTCGCGCCGCGGCGAGCGGTGCTCGCCGTCATCGCGCTGCGGCGGGCGGGCCGTTCGCGCCCCGCGCCGGCCGGTACGCGGCGCGCTCACGAGTTGCTGACCTGCCGCGCCTCGACGGGTGCCCCCCAGAGGCGCTCGAGGTTGTAGAACGCACGCTGATCGGGCGTGAAGACGTGCACGACGATCGCGCCGAGATCGATAAGAATCCAGCCGCCGTCGCCGTACCCCTCGGTGCGGGCGGGCGGGAAGCCGTGCTCGCGTGCGGTCTCGGTGATGCGGTCCGCGATCGAGCGCGTTTGGATCTTCGAGCGGCCGGTCGCGATGACGAACGCGTCCGCGACGATGGTTCGGCCTTCGAGCGGGAGGACGAGGACGTCCTCGGCTTTGATGTCGAGCGCGGCTTCGCGCACGATGTCGACGAGTTCGATTTCAGGCAGAGAGCATGCTCCTTTCGCGTTCCTCCAAACGCGCCGAGACGGCGCGTGTTTGCGGAGCGGCTTCGAGGCCGCGCCGTTCGAGGTAGGTGAGCGTCGCGCGGACCACCTCGCCGAGCGCGCGCTCGGGGTCTTCGAAGGCGAGCGCTTCCAGCGCCGCGCGCTCGGGGAACGCGCGCCCGGGCTCGAGGCCGTCGGCGAGGTAGACGATCGTATCGAGCGGCGACATCTCGAGCGCAGCGACGGTATGCTTGCGGATCGCCGAGAGCACGGCCGGATCGCCGACGCCGAAGCGTTCGGCCGCGAGCTCGGCGCCGAGCCGCGCGTGGAGCACGATCGGGTTACGGCGTTCGAACGCGTCGATCGGCATCGCGCGCGCCTCGCATTCGGCGACGAGCCGCGGTTCGTCGTACAGCCGCGCGAGATCGTGCAGGAGCCCCGCCGTGCGCGCCCGCGCGGGATCGACGCCGTGGCGCATCGCCAGACGCTCCGCGAGCCGGGCCACGCGGACGCTG
>CAZZZK010000435.1:0-1735 GCA_964658555.1 Vulcanimicrobiota bacterium
TCGCAGGGAGCCGCGGCAAGCGGACCGCCCGCTCCGGTCATGGCGCTGCTGCAGCAGCTCCGCACGCGGTTGCAGCGCAATCCGAACGATCTCTCGGCACTCGTGGCGCTCGCGAACCTCTACTTCGACGCCTCGAAATATCCGCAGGCGATCGCGTACTACAAACGCGCGCTCGCGCTCGATCCCGAGAACCCCGATACGCGAACCGATTACGCGACGGCGCTGCACGGCGAGGGACGAGATCTGCTCGCGCTGCAGCAGCTCGACATGATCCTCGCGAAGCAGCCCGACTTCGTCGAGGCGCTCTTCAACGAGGGCGTCGTCGCAAACGCCATCGGCCGCCGAACGCAGGCGATCGCCGCGTTCAAGCGCTTCATCAAGGTCGCGCCGCACGATCCCAGAGACGGCGACGCCCGCGCCGCACTCGCGAGCCTCGGCGCGACCTGATCCGCGTGAAGCTCTACGTCAGCGCGGATATGGAAGGTACGGCCGCCGTCGCGTCGTGGACCCAGGTCGATCCCAAGAATACGACCGAGTACCCCTACTACCGCACGCTGATGTCGCGCGAGGTGCGCGCCGCGATCGACGGCGCGCGCGAGGCCGGCGTCGCGGACGTCCTCGTCAACGATTCACATTCCGCGATGCGCAACGTGCTCTGGGACGAATTGCCGTCCGACGTGCGGGTGATCTACGGCAATCGGAAGCCGCTCTCGATGACGGAGGGCGCCGATGCGAGTTTCGCGGCCGCGTTCTTCACGGGCTATCACGCGGGTGCGGGCGAACGCGACGGCGTCCTCGATCACACGTATTCGCCCGAGACGATCTACGCGGTCCGCGTGAACGGCGTCCGTTGCAGCGAGGCGCTCCTCAACGCGGCCGTCCTCGGCAAGCGCGGCGTCCCGGTCGCGCTGATCACGGGCGACGAGACGACGTGCGAGACGACGAAAGCGCACCTGCCGTGGATCGAGACCGCCGTGACGAAGCGCGCGATCGGCCATTTCGCGGTCGATTCGCTCTCGCCCGAACGCGCGCGCATCGCGATCCGGGAAGCGGCATCGCACGCGATCCGAAATCTCCGGCGCATGCAACCCTACGTCTTCGAAGCGCCGATCGTCCTCGAGATCGATACCGTCAACACGCGCAACGCCGATTTCATCGAACTCATCCCCGGATTCGCGCGAACGCACGGCCGGACGGTCCGTTTCGAACACGACGATTTCGACGTCGTCTTCCGCGCGTTCCACGCGGCGTTCCGGCTCGGCGGCGCGGCGAACGTGCCGGTGTGAGCGAACCGGTCGTCGCCTATCAGGGCGAGCCCGGCGCGTTCAGCGACGACGCCGCGCGAACGCTCGTCCCGGGCGCCCGGACGGCGGGGTTCGGCACGTTCGACGAAGCGGCCGCGGCCGTGCAGGACGGGCGCGCGGCGTTCGCCGTGCTGCCGGTCGAGAACTCGATCTCGGGTTCGGTCCCGCGCGTGTACGATCTGCTGTGGGCCGACCCGCGGCTCTCGATCACGGACGAACTCGTGTATCGCGTCGTGCAGAATCTCATCGGCCTCGCGCCCGCCGAGATCGACGGCCTGCGCGAAGTGCGCTCGCATCCGGTCGCGCTCGAACAGTGCCGCCGCTTTCTCGGTGCGCGGCCGCACGTCAGAGCGACGATCGTCGCCGATACCGCGGGCGCCGTTCGCGAGATCGTCGCACTCGGCGATCCGCGCGTCGGCGCGATCGCCTCG
>CAZZZK010000436.1:0-1731 GCA_964658555.1 Vulcanimicrobiota bacterium
CGCCGAGCGAGGAGAAGTACGCATCGAGATCGGCCTGGACGTAGCCGCCGCCGAGCTCGATCAGCGCGATCGTCTGACCCTTGCCGTCGCCCGCCGGGAACGCGTACGCCTTCGCGACGTCGAGCGGGCTCATCCCGGCGGGGTTCGCCGCCCGCGGTGCGACGGCCGCGCGCCGGAAATGCGCTCGCGCCTGCGCGCGATTATCGAGGCCGAAGACGCCGACGACGATCCCCGCGAGATCGAGCGGGACCGTCAGCGGCCCCGTCCGTCCGCGATGCGTCGCCTCGCCGCCGTCGTCCGGCGAACTCCAAAACAGATGCGTTTCGAAGGCGGAGACGAGCGAGCCGAGCGTCCCCTCGACCACGATCGATCGGCGCGCCGGATCCGCTTCCAAAACGACGAGATCGTGGGCGAGCGCGAACGCCTCGACCGCCGCGACGTCGGCGGGGTCCGCGCCGTAGCGCTCCGCGAACGCGGCTCGGTCGACGTACGTGCGCTCCGCGAACGGTTCGCGCGCGAGCGCATCCGCCGCATCGCGGGTCGCCGTCCGTGCGCGGACGACGATCGTGACGGTCGATCGCGCGGCGAGGTCGTCGTCGGAGAGCGCGGTACCGGCGCTAACGGGGGCGGGACGTTCGCTGCCGGGGACGACCGCTCGGTGCGACTCGGAATGCGTGGCCATGCGGCTGTCGTTCCCCACGCGGCGCGCCCGTCACGCGCGCACCGCACCTTGGCCAAACGCTCAAAGGCCCCGGCGCTCGTCCGCCGCAACGTCGCCCCACCGTGATGACGCAACAACGGACCGACATGCTCCGCATTCGCGCGGGCGCGAGCTTCGAATTCACGACGGCGCAGCCGACGGCCGCGGTCTTCATCATTCGCCCCGAGGCCTCACCCGCGGTCGACGTTCTGAGCGAGCGATGGTCCGGGCATCCGGAGATGCCGTATCACGATTACGTCGACGTCTACGGCAACACGTGCCGCCGCGTCACGATCCCCGCGGGCGAGACGACGCTCGAGTACGACACGCTCGTCGAGACGACGAACGAGTTCGATCCGCTCGTCCCGGACGCGCGCGAATATACGGCGGCCGAACTGCCCGACGACGCGCTGCTCTACACGCTGCCGAGCCGCTACTGTCTCTCGGACATCCTCTTCTCTCGCGCGCACGAGCTCTTCGGAAACGTCGAACCGGGTTGGAATCGCGTGCAGACGATCGTCGACTGGGTGCACGACAACATCGCCTTCGCGTACGGGACGAGCACGCCGACGACGACCGCGGCCGACGTGCTCTCGAGCGGGACGGGCGTCTGCCGCGATTACGCGCATCTCGCGATCGCCTTCTGCCGCGCGATGAACATCCCGGCGCGGTACGCGTTCGGCTACATGCCCGATATCGACGTCCCGCCGCCCTACGCGCCGATGGATTTCTGCGCGTGGTTCGAGGTCTTTCTCGGCGGACGCTGGTTCATCTTCGATCCGCGCAACAACTCACGCCGGCGCGGCCGCGTGACCATCGCCCGCGGTCGCGACGCGCTCGACGTCGCGATGGTCACGACCTACGGCGCGGCGACGCTGCGCTCGATGATCGTCCGCGCCGACGCCGTGAGCGACGATGAACGCGCCCGTACCTGACGTACGCTCGGAGATCGACTTGACGACGCTCGAACCCCTCGACGACTCCGCGATCGACTGGAACGGCGCCGTCGAAGTCACCTATCTGCTGCATCA
>CAZZZK010000437.1:0-1723 GCA_964658555.1 Vulcanimicrobiota bacterium
GCGAAGATCGTGAGCGCGCACGTCGCGAGCTGCGAGGAGCTGCGCTCGCTCGCCGCCGAGCGGGCCCGCGACGCGGCGCCGGGCCGGCCGGACCTCGATCGCCTGCCGCCCGGGACGACGGTGCCCGCCCGGAGCGGAACGTTCGTGCGCAGCGGGAGCGGATTCGTCGCGATCGATTCGCTCGTCCCGCCGAGTCGCGGGATCGCGACGGGGATCGACTTCGCGCGGACGCTTCTCGCGCGGCCGCAGCCGGCGGGCCGGGCGTGACGGCCGTACCCGCGCCGCCGCAGCTCACGACCGCGCGCGAGGTCGCGCTCTCGGTCGTGCGCGACGTCTTCGGCCCGGAGCTGCGCGGCGCACAGGCGGCGTTCGACGTCCGCGTGAAGCGCGCGCGGCTCGACGCGCGCGACCGCGCGTTCGCAGCCGAACTCGCGTACGGGTCGATCAAGCAGCGGCGGCTGCTCGATTTCTATCTCGAACCGTACGTCGGCGGCCGCGCGAAACCGCTGACGCCCGTCGTCGCGGAGATCCTGCGGCTCGGCGTCTACCAGCTGCGCTTCATGTCGGGCGTCGAGAATCACGCCGCCGTCTCCGAGACGGTCAACCTCACGTGGCGTCACGGGCACAAGGGGACGGCGGGACTCGTGAACGCCGTGCTGCGCCGCATGATCGAGAACGGGCCGCGCCCGCTCGAGGAGGGCGGGAAGAACGAGACCGACCGCATCGCGATCGCGTACTCGCTGCCCACGTGGATCGCGACGCGTTTCGGCGCGGCGCTCGGCGACCGTCGGGACGCGGCGCTCGCCGGGATCAACGGGCGCCCGCGCGCCGCGATCCGCGTGAACGCGCTGCGGTCGGAGGTCGCGCTCGTGCGCGACGAGCTTGCGTCGAGCGGGACGGACGCCCGACCGTCGGAGCTCGTGCCGGAGGTGCTGTTGCTCGGCGGCGGCGGCATCGGCGACGATCCGAACGGCCGCTTCGCGCTACAGGGCGAGTCGGCCGCGATCCCGGTCGATCTGCTCGACCCGCGGCCGGGCGAGACGATCCTCGAGCTGTGCAGCGGTCGCGGCAACAAGAGCGTGCAGATCGCCGCGCGGATGTCGGGCGAGGGGACCGTCACCTGCGTCGAACGCGACGCGAAGAAGATCCCGCTCTTGCGCGACGCGCTCGCGCGGGCGGGCGCGACGAACGCGGCGATCGTCGCGGGCGACGCCACGACGGCGGCGGCCGGCGTGCGGGCGGACGGCGTGCTGCTCGACGCGCCGTGCTCCGGTCTCGGCATCCTCGGACGCCATCCCGAAGCGCGCTGGCGCAAGACCCCCGAAGACGCCGCCCGGCTCGCGGAATCGCAGGCGGCGTTGTTGCGCGCCGCGGCCGACCGCACCGCTCCCGGCGGCCGGCTCGTGTACGGCGTCTGTTCGATCGACCCCGTCGAAGGACGCGCCGTCGTCGACGCCTTCCTCGAGCGCGAGCCCGCGTTCTCGCGGGCCGCGATCCCGCCGCGGTACGCGCCGTTCGTCACCGCCGAGGGCGACGTGCTGATCGCGCCCGGGATCGACGGACGCGACGGCTTCTACGTCGCGAGCCTCGCGCGCGCGACGTGACGCGCTTCTCGTTCGCCCGGGTCGAAGCGGCGTGCGCGAACGTCGTCGAGCGCGCGTTCGCGACCGCGTTCCCGAGCGCGCTCGAGCCCGTGCAGATCGCGCGAAAGCTCGTCGCCGCC
>CAZZZK010000438.1:0-1720 GCA_964658555.1 Vulcanimicrobiota bacterium
ACCCCGACTACGACGTATCGCACGGTCGTGGTCCGGACGAGATCGCGCATCGCGCGGATGCGCTCGTCCGGCAGCGCGGGATCGAGCGGCACGTACGCGGCACCGCAGGCGAGGATGCCGTAGATCGCGGCGACGAGGTCGCTCGAGCGTTCGCCGCAGAGTCCGATACGATCGCCCGCGCGGACCCCCCGCTCGCGCAGGGCGGCCGCGATCGCGATCGCGCGGCCGTGCAGCTCGCCGTACGTCACGATGCGATCGCCGTCGATGGCGGCGGCCGCGTTCGGCGACTCGGCGGCGCGGGCCGCGAGCAGTCCGTCGAGCGTCTCGACGGGCTCCTCCGCGACGTCGACGCGTTCGCTCTCCCGCGCGAGCAGCGCGCGCGCGGCAGCGTCATCGACGAGCGGCAGCGTCGCGCACGTGCGGTCCGGCTCGAGCACTCCGCTCTCGATCGCCTGCGAGAACGTCCGCGCGAAGCCGGCCATCTCGGCCGTCGAGAACCGCGCGCGCGGATACGTGAACTCGCACGTCAGCGCGCCGCCCTCGTCCGCGACGACGAGGGCGCAATCGACGTTCGCGACGTCGGCCGCGAACGGCATCTCCGTCACGCCGAGGGTACCGAGACGCAGCGGCGGACGCGCCGGGTCGCGCCGGCGCGCGACGACGCGCAGGAATCGGTCGTCGCGCTGCGCGCGATCGCCCGGGATCGCGTCGCGCAGCATCGCCGCGTACGGATACTCGCGAGCGTCGCGCGCGCGCAGCACCGCATCGCGCGTCCCGTGCACGGCCTCGCGAAAGGTCGTCGGCTCCGTCACGGGTAGACGCAGCGGCAGCACGTTCTCGAGACAGCCGGCGATCCCGGAGAGCTCGGGCAGCGGGCGTCCGGCGTCCGGAATGCCGATGAGGACGTCGTCCCGCGCCGTGTAGCGATGGACGATCGTCGCGAGCGCCGCGAGCAGCACGTCGAAGCGCGAGGCCGACTCGGCCGCCGCGAGCGCGTCGATGCGCCGCACGAGACCGGCTTCGAGCACCGCGTCGACCGAGGCCGCGGCGTTCGGCCGCTCGCTCTCGCGCAGGCCGTCGCGATCTCCCGGCAGCTCCACGCGCGACGGTGTCGGACGGAGCGTCCGCATCCAGCTCTCTCGCTGGCGCGCGAATGCGTCGGGGGTGAAGCATTCGCGCTGCCATGCGGCGACGTCGACGAAGCGCAGCGAGTTGCGGGCGTTCCGCGCGAGCGGCGCGCCGGCCGCTCGCGCGACGTACGCCTCGCCGAGGTACGCGCGCACGAGATCGCCCGTCGTCTCGTCGTGAGCCAGCGCGTGGTACGCGAGCACGAGCATGCGCCGATCGTCGCCGACGCGCGCGAGGCCGGCTCGAAACGGCCGGCCGGCGTCGAGATTGTACGGGCGCCGGGCGATCGCACGGCACCAGCGGCGGGCGCTCGCCTCGGGGTCTGGCTCGGTCGCGAAATCGTCCTGCTCGAGGACGAACGTGCGCGCGTGAGAGACGACGTTCGTCGCGGCTTCCGCCCCGAACGTATAGCGCATCCGCAGCGCGTCGAAGCGGGAGAGCACGTCGTGCAGCGCGCGTTCGAGGGTCCGCACCGCGAGCGGGCCCGCGATCTCGAAGAGCTCGGCCGGATTCCACTCGGGCAGATCGAGCGCGAGTTCGCGCAGCCAGAGATGTTCCTGGGCGAACGAGAAGGGCGCCGCGGAACGGCCCG
>CAZZZK010000439.1:0-1709 GCA_964658555.1 Vulcanimicrobiota bacterium
GGATGGTTCAGCACCGGATTGACGCCGAAGAGCGAGAGGACGCGCAGCGATCCGGCGCTCGCCGCGTCGAGGATCGCCCCGGCCCCCCCGAGCAGCCCGAGCGCTTCGGCGCCGCGCGCGTTGCCCTGCTCACCCGCGACGAACGTCGAGACCGCGACGCCCGCCGCGGCGAGATCGCTCGCCAACGCGGCCGCGCGTTCGCCTTCGGCGAGATCGATGCCATCCCACAGGATCGCGACGCGCCGCGCGTCGCCCACGAGTTCGCGCGCCTCGTCCGCCGTCGCGCCGTCGCGGGCCGTCACGAACGATTCGCTGCCGTGCACGCCGACCGTGACGTAGCGCGCACCGTGACGCGTGACCGCCTTGCGGATCCGAAGATCGAGGACCGGTGCCGTCTGCGCGGCCGGGCGGCCGAACGACACGATCGCCTGCGCGTCCTCGAGATCGGCGTAGCTGCCGGCGAAGCGGCCCGGCGTCGCCTGCCGCTGCCGGCCGGCGCGCCAGTCGAGCTGCGTCACCCCGAGCGCGCCGAAGGTCCGCGCGAGCAGCACGAGCTCCTCGCTCAGCAATCGCCCGCCTCCGAGGACCGCGACCGATTCCGGGCCCGCCGCCGCGATCGCTTCGCGGATCTTCGTCGCCCAGAGGTCGATCGCGTCGTCCCACGCGATCTGCACGAGCTCGCCGCCCGAACGCAGGAGCGGGCTCGCGATGCGACGCTCGTCCGTGAGGAAGCCGAGATTGTAGCGCCCGCGATCGCAGAGCCAGCCGTCGGAGATCGCATCGTCGGTTGCGACCGACATCGTGCGCTGCACGTCGCCGTAGCGTTCGTCGACGTTGAGCTGGCAGCCGACGGCGCACTGCGTGCACGTCGTGCGCGTGCGCGCGTTATCCCACGGCCGCGAACGGAAGCGATACGTCTTCGACGTCAGCGCGCCGACGGGGCAGAGCTCCGTGACGTTACCGCTGAAGTTGGAACGGTACGGTTCGCCGCTCGCGGTCGCGATGACGTCGCGCTGGCCGCGATCCTTCACGACGAGCGAGCGTTCGTTCGTGATGATCTCGTCGAAGCGCGAGCAGCGCTGACAGACGATGCAGCGTTCGTCGTCGAGCACGATCGTCGGGCCGAGATCGATCGCCTTCGGCTTCTTCGATTTTGGATCGGCGAGCCGCGACGCGCCCTGGCCGTACGCCATCGAGAAGTCTTGCAGATCGCACTCGCCGCCCTTGTCGCAGATCGGACAATCGAGCGGGTGATTGACGAGCAAGAATTCCATAACGGCGCGCCGGCCGTCCTCGACCTTCCGGCCCTGCGTGTGCACGACCATCCCTTCGGTCACGGCCGTGTTGCACGCGATCTGCAGCTTCGGCATCTTCTCGATCTCGACGAGGCAGATGCGGCAGAGGCCCGCGGGGCCGAGCTTGGGATGGTAGCAGTAGACCGGCACGTCGGTCGCGACGGCTTTCGCCGCTTCGACGAGCAGCGTCCCCTTGGGCACCGTGACGGACGTGCCGTCGATCGTTAACGTGACCTGATCAGACATCGCTTCTTCTTACGAGCTTCGGGGTTGACGTTCCGGTCCGCCCGGTCGCCGAAGCGAACTTCCCGACGGAAGCGTCAGACGGAGATATCGTTGATGCCGCCGCCGAGCGGGGACTCGCGCTTCGCACGGATGCGGCGCGCGCCGAAAAACAGCAGCACGGCCGCGACG
>CAZZZK010000440.1:0-1699 GCA_964658555.1 Vulcanimicrobiota bacterium
GACATCGTGAACGATGACACGCATCTCGTCGCCCGTTTCGGCGGCGGCCGGATGATCCTCGACGAAGGCGATGACGGCGGTCTCGAAGCTCGTCTCCTCCACCAAGACGGCATGGTGCCGGTCGACGTGCCCGGCAACGAGCACGACACCGGCGCTCCGGTGCAGAAGCGCGACGTCGCGCTCGGGAAAGAGCTCACGTACGGAACGGAGCGCTACGTGCGCGATCTGCGCACGGTCTATCTCGCGGGCGTATCGCACTGGGTGCAACAGGAAGCGCCGGAGCGGGCGAACGCGGCGCTCGAGGCGTGGCTCGCCGAACGGTGATCGGTCACGGCGTGCGGACCGTCGCGGTTCGCGCGCGAGTGACGCCGGACACGACGCGGGCGAGCCCGTTCCCAACGCCTTTCGCGCGACGTAACCGCGGCCGATTCGGAATGCAGAAGGAGCCATTCTGCCGTGTACCGTTTCGAACTTCGAGGGATCAGCAGCGGAACCGATCCCGCGTTCCCCGCCAACCAGCAGCATCCGATCGTCGCCGTGGTCAAGGCCGCGAGCATCCGCGCCGCACGAACCTCGCTGCTCCGTTCGCTCGTGAGCCACGGCTGGCGCGACGCGCGCGTCGTCAGCGTCGCCGCGACGCCGCACCGCCCCGAGGCCGCCGATGCGAACGAACGCTGGCTGCTCGCGACGGCAAAATCCCTCGGCTTCGCGATGGTGGTCGATTGCCGGGTCGTCGACGAGCCGTTCGCGCTCAACGTCGACTTCCGGCTCTGACCGCCGGGCGGGATCGCCCGGAACGCCCGGCAGGTCGGCCGATGCGGCCGACCTAACCCGCGACCGATGACGGCCTCGATGCGGGTGACTCAGGCGGACGGGATCTCGGTCATCGAGCTCCACGGCGATTACGATATCGCGAACGTGAGCGATCTCTCGGGCGCGCTGCGCGCTCTCGATGCGAAGGACGTCATCGTCGATCTGAGCGCGTGCACGTTCGTCGACAGCACCGTGCTGACGGTCCTGATCCGCGCATCGACCTCCGAGACCCGCCGCCGCCTCGTCACCTTGCTCCGGCCCGGACACACGCTCGATCGCGTGTTCTCGCGCGCCGAACTCCAGCGGGTGATCGAGATCGCCGCGACCGTCGACGAGGCGGTCGCGCTCGCGCGCTCCGAACCGTAAACGTCCGCGCTAGGCGGGGGACGCCCGCGCGTAGCGCACGTGGGTCGCGCCGACGCGCTTCTTCGCGGTGAGTTCGCCCGAGTACGGAGCCGTGAAGACGCCGGACGTCGGAGCGACGTCCGCGTAATCGCGCCCGATCGAGACGACGACGTACTTATGGGAGACGAGGCGGTCGTGCGTCGGATCGTACGCGACCACCTCGGGCTCGGGGCCGCCGTTCACGATGAACTCCATCCACGCGTGCGTGCCGCCCTCGCCGATGAGATGACCCGAGACGTAGCGCGCCGCGAGCCCGCAGCGCCGGGCGAGGGCGATCGCGACGTGCGCGAAATCCTGGCAGACGCCCCGGCGTTGCGCGAACGCTTCGGCCGCGGTCGTCTCGACGTTCGTCGAATCGGCGACGTACCGCATCTCCGCGAAGACGCGTTTGACGATCGCGCCGGCGAGATCGCGCTCGGCCGAATGCGCTTCGCGTAACGATTTCGCGACCTCGCGCAGGTGCTCGTCCGCGGCGGTCAGC
>CAZZZK010000441.1:0-1697 GCA_964658555.1 Vulcanimicrobiota bacterium
GACGAGCTCGTAGGCGGTTTCGCCGACGCGCACGCGCAGCGAATCGAGCTCGAATTCGCGCACGATCTCCAGGATCGCGGCGAGCGCCTCGCGCTCGTTCACGCCGCCTCCGTCGCGCGAACGGCCGGCAGCGCGCGGTACCAGGCGAGGACCGCGTCGGCGTCGGCCGCGGGCGAGGGCCCGAGCGGGAGCTCGGCCTGCGTGCGCGCGCTCAGATCCCGCGCGACGACGATCCCCTTCGCCGCTTCGTCGCTGCCGAGGATGAGCGCGCCGCGCGCGTTCGCGCGGTCGGCTCGCTTGAAGTGCGCCTGCAATTTTCCGGCGCCGTAATCGATCGTGATCGGAATGTCGCCCCGCGTGCGCAGTGCGGCGACGAGCGGGACGAGCGACGCGCGCGCCGCACCATCAAGAAGCGCTCGATGCCGAGCCCGAATCCGACCGCGGGCGTCGCGGGGCCGCCGAGCGATTCCACGAGCCCGTCGTAGCGTCCGCCGCCGCAGACCGTACTCTGCGCGCCGAGGGAATCCGAGATGAACTCGAAGACGGTGCGCGTGTAGTAATCGAAGCCGCGCACGAGCCGCGGTGCGACGACGAACGGAATCCCGATCGCTTCGAGCAGGCCGCAGACGCCGCGAAAGTGCTCGGCGCACGCGTCGCAGAGCGTATCGACGAAGGTCGGCGCGCTCTCCACGAACGGCCGGTCGTCGGGCGCTTTGCTGTCGAGGATGCGCAGCGGATTACGTTCGAGCCGGCGCTGCGAATCCGCGGAGAGGTCGCCCGCGTGCGGCCGGAAATGCGCGAGCAGCGCGTCGCGATAGGCGGGCCTGCAGCGATCGTCGCCGATCGAATTGACGCTGAGCATCACGCCCGGCACGTCGAACGCGCGCAAGACCTCGTACGCGATTTGCATGACTTCGACGTCGGCCTCGGGGCCGGCGAAGCCGAAACATTCGGTACCGAACTGATTCGCCTGGCGGTAGCGCCCCGCTTGCGGCCGCTCGTAGCGGAAGAACGGCCCGATGTAGTAGAGCCGTTGCGCGCCCTGTGCGAGCAGATTGTGTTCGAGCATCGCGCGCACGACGGGCGCCGTCCATTCCGGGCGCAGCGTCATGCTGCGACCGCCCTTGTCCTGGAACGTGTACATCTCTTTCTCGACGATGTCCGTCGTCTCGCCGACGCCGCGCACGAAGAGCTCGGTCGCCTCGAACATCGGCGTCCGGATCTCGCCGTAGCCGAAGCGGCGCGCGACGTCGCGCATGCGGGCCTCGACCGCTTGCCAACGCGCGCTCTCGGGGGGATAGAGGTCTGTCGTTCCCCGCGGTGCGGCGATCTTTTCCATCGCGTCCTTCTTCGTCTGCGAGCGACCGAAATGCCTCGACCGCGCCTCGGCCTCGGATGCGCGCTCGCCGCCGTCCTCGCCGCCGCCCTCCTCGGCCCGGCGGCGGTGCAGGCCGCGCTCGCCGCGGCCGCGGGCACCCTCTTCGAAGCCGCCCCGTTCGTTCTTGCCGCAGCGCTCGTTCCGCGCCGGCTCGCCGCGTTCGTCCCGCTCGCCGGCTGCGGCTGTCCGGGCCGCGTGCCGGGGGCGCTCTCCCTCCCGGCGACCGCGCTCTGCTGGCTCGCGTTCGGACCGGCGGTCGCGCTCGGCCGCTTCGGCATCGCCGCGGCCCTCGCGCTCCGCGGCCGCGACGATCGCGACC
>CAZZZK010000442.1:0-1696 GCA_964658555.1 Vulcanimicrobiota bacterium
GGTCGATCGCGCGATCGGCGAATTCGGGGCGGCGCTGCTCCCCGCGCACGGCGCGCTGCTGACGCATTGCAACACGGGTCCGCTCGCGACGGCGGGCTCGGGAACCGCGCTCGGCGTCATCATCGCGGCGCACGACGCCGGAAAGAAGCTGCACGTCTACGTCGACGAGACGCGGCCGCTGCTGCAGGGAGCGCGGCTCACGACCTTCGAGCTCGCGCAGGCGGGCGTCCCCGCGACCCTGATCGCCGACGGCGCCGCCGCAGCGACGATGAAGCTCAAGGACGTCCGTGCGGTGATCGTCGGTGCGGATCGCATCGCACGCAACGGCGATACCGCGAATAAGATCGGAACCTACGGCGTCGCCCTCGCGGCGGCGCATCTCGGGATCCCGTTCTACGTCGCGGCCCCGCGCTCGACGATCGACTTCACGCTACGCGACGGCAGCGGGATCGTGATCGAGGAGCGCGGTGCGGACGAACTCCGTTCGCTCGGCGGCACGGCGACGACCGCCGCGACGACGGACGTCTTCAATCCCGCGTTCGACGTCACGCCCGGTCACGTCATCGCGGGGATCGTCACGGAGTACGGCGTCGCACGGCCGCCCTACGACGAGTCGATCCCCGATCTCGCGACGCGCCCGAGCTTCGCCGTCCTCGCGCGGTAGCGCGGCGTGAAGTTTTACGAATTCGTCGACAAGGCGCCGAAGATCGGCAAGCTCGTCGTCGTCGAGGGCGTCGAACGATCGCTCGCGGAGCGTGCGCTCGCGCTGCTCGTCGAGCGGTTGATGCCCGCGTCCGAACGCGATCTCAACGTCGACCGGTTCGTCGCGACCGAGGTCGATTCGTTCCGCACGATCGAGGCCGCGGTCTCGGCGTTCCCGTTCCTCGGCAGTACGCGCGCCGTGGTCGTTCGCGGAGCGCACGATCTGCGCACCGATCCGCGCCGAGCGCTCGCGAAGGTCGCCGAACGCGTCCCCGACGGCAACGTCCTCATCATCGAAGATCTCGTATCGCCCGCGAGCAAACGCCCGGAACCCCTCGCGAAGATCTTCGGTCGCGCGGCGATGCGCATCGATACGACGCCGACCGCGGAGACGCGCGAGCGCTTCATCCGCGAGACGCTCGCCGCGCTCGGCGCGACGGCCGATGCGGGCGCGCTCTCGGCGCTCGCGGACGGCGACGCCGATCTCGCCGGCACGCGTACCGATCTCGAGAAGCTCGTGCTCTCGGGTACGACGATCACCCTCGAGGACGTGCGCCGCGAATCGCTCGTGTCGGTCGACGTCCGCGCGTACCAGTACGCGAGTGCGGCCGTCGCCGGGCGCGCCGCGGACGCACTCGCGCTCGCGCACGAGATGTTCGCCTCCGATCGCGGCGCGGGCGTCCCGCTGCTCGCGGCGCTCGCGGCCGAGTACGGCCTCGTCTGGGAGCTGGCGCGGCCGGGCGGCAGCCTGCCCGCGAAGGCTCGCTGGCGCGAACGCGAACTACGCGGTCTCGAAAAAGCGCTCGGCGAGCGGCGCGCGCGGCTCGGCTTCGAACGCGCGGTGCGCGGCTTCGAAGCGGTCGTCACCGGGCGCGCCGACGACGCCCGCGTCGTGATCGACGTCGCGACGGCCGCGGGCGCGCGGGAGACGCGCTAGCGGCGGCCGTAGCGATGCGCGCGCTCCGCTTCGAGCGATCGCCAGGGCTTGGTCCCG
>CAZZZK010000443.1:0-1691 GCA_964658555.1 Vulcanimicrobiota bacterium
CTCGGCCCGCTCCCGGATCGTCCGCTCGAACGCGCGGCGCAGCGACTCGTCGAAATCGCCCGGCAGCCGGGCGGCCGCGGGCGGCGCGAGTTCGGGCGTGCCGAAGCCCAGTTCGGCGAGCATCCGCTCGCCGAGCGACGCCTCCGTCCCCGTTCGCGTCGCGACGACGTCGGCCGACGTTCCGAACGTACGCGCTACGTCCGCCCCGAGCCGGTCGGTGACGAGCTCGAATTCGAGCCGCCGCGCGACGCCCGTCGCCACGGCGAGCCCCGCCGCCCCGTACTCCCGCGAAATCGTTATCACCACGCCGCGAAGCGCGTTCGCCGCGCCCCGTTACGAAGCCGGTTGCAGCGCGCTCCTGGCCTGCAGGGCCTCGGCCGAGACCGGCCGGCCGAGGTGGTAGCCCTGCGCCTGATCGCAATTCTGATCGCTCAGGAATTGCAGCTGGGCGGCCGTCTCGACGCCCTCGGCGACGACCGGGATGTTGAGGCTGTGCGCGAGAGCGATGATCGCCGTCGTGAGTGCGGCGTCGTCCGCGTCCCCCGGCAAGTCGCCGACGAACGAACGATCGATCTTGATCGAATCGATCGGGAACCGCTTGAGGTAACTCAGGCTGGAATAGCCGGTACCGAAATCGTCGATCGCGATGCGGATGCCGCGCGCCCGCAGCCGCTTGAGGCTCGAGAGCACGAAATCTTCGTTCCCCATCAGCACGCCCTCGGTGATCTCGAGCTCGAGGAGGCTCGGATCGAATCCCGTCTCGTGCAGAATCGTCTCGACGCGTTCGACGAAGTTACGCTCGCGGAACTGACGCGGCGAGACGTTGACGGCCAGGCGCATCGGCTGGCCGTGACCGGTTTGGAAGCCGCTCGCACGCCGGCACACGTCGCGCAACACCCACTCGCCGATCTGCACGATGAGGCCCGTCTCTTCGGCGAGCGGGATGAACTCGAGCGGCGAGACGAGGCTGCCGTCGTCGGCGACCATCCGCAGCAGCGCCTCGGCCCCGATCATGCGGCCGGAACGGATGTCGATCTGCGGCTGGAACATCAGCACGAACCCGTCGGTCTCGAGCGCGCGGCGCATCGCCTTCTCGAGCGGCAGCCGCTTCGCGGCGACTCCGTCGAGTTCGCGATCGAAGGGCTCGAACGTGTTGCGGCCGCCCGCCTTCGCGCGGTACATCGCGCTGTCGGCGTTCCGCAGCAGCGTCGTGAGATCCGAGCCGTCGGCCGGGAAGGCGCTCGCGCCGATCGACATCGTGGGGCGCAGGTCGTGCTCGTCGACGATGTAGGGCTGCGCCACCGCCTCGACGAGCTTCGCCGCGAGCGCCGCGAGCCGCTCGGGATCGAGCGCGTTCGGCAGGAAGATGACGAACTCGTCGCCGCCGAAGCGCGCGACGACGTCCGTCGCGCGTAGCGCCGCGCGTAGGCGTTCCGCGACCTCGCGCAGGAGCCGGTCGCCCGCCTCGTGCCCGAGCGAATCGTTAACGGCCTTGAAGTTGTCGAGGTCCGCGACGAGCAGCGTCGCGCCCGTACCCTCGCTCTCGAGCCGCGGCAGCGCCGCGCCGACGTACTCTTCGAAGAGCCGGCGGTTCGGGAGCGCGGTCAGCGCGTCGTGCATCGCGAGGAAGCGGATGCGGTCGTTCGCGAGCTTGCTCTCGGTGACGTCGTACGCGATCGCGAGCGCCTCGC
>CAZZZK010000444.1:0-1633 GCA_964658555.1 Vulcanimicrobiota bacterium
GACGCGCTCGCGCGCCGTTTCGAGACCGCTCGCGATCTCGGCCGGCACCATCCGGCGCGCGTCCTCGAGTGCGGGTATCGCGACGCGCAGCGTCGCGGCGCTCGCGTCCGGGAAATCGAAGCGGCGCGTGAGATCGACGAGCGCGTCGTCGCCGCGCGCGCGTACGTCGGCGAGCATCGTGTCGACGCTCGCCTTCACGTCGCGCGGCGGATCCCATCCGCCCGCGAAGAGCCCCGCGAGCGCGCGCTCGTCGGTCGCGTCGATGACGGAGAGCCGCGCGTTCACGCGGGCACCGGCGCTTCGAGGCGCCGCAGCAGCGCCGTGAGCGCGGCGTATTTCGCGCGGAAGCGCACCGGATTCACGACGAAGCGCGCCGTCGAACTCGCTATTTCGTTCACGACGACCATGTCGTTATCGCGCAGCGTGTTTCCCGTCGCGACGAGGTCGACGATCAGATCGGCGAGCCCGACGAGCGGCGCGAGTTCGACCGATCCGTGCAGCTTGACGAGCTGCACCGGTAGATCGCGTTCGGCGAAGAACGATTCCGCCGTCTTCTCGAATTTCGTCGCGACGCGTAAGAACGTCGGGAGCTGCGCGCCCTCGTGATAGCGGTCTTCGCGGCGCCCGGCGACGACGAGCCGGCACGCGCCGAATTCGAGATCGGCGAGTTCGCAGACGCTGCGCTCGGTCTCCCAGAGCACGTCCGCGCCGACGATGCCGCAATCGGCGGCGCCGAACTCGACGTACGCCGGAACGTCCGTCGGCCGCAGGAAGAGCACGGTCGTCCCGTCGCTCGTGACGGCGAGCAGTTTGCGGCCGGGATCCTCGGGGACGTCGACGCCGGCCGCGCGCAGCCGCGCCGCCGAATCCGCGTAGAGCGCGCCTTTCGGCATCGCGATCGTGAGCGCGGCCGGGACGCTGCGGCTCACCACCGGACGACGACCTCGCGTTCGGAATCGCCCGCGGCGATGAGGACGCGCGGGATGCGATGGGCGCGCGCCTCGTCGACGAGCGCCGCCTCCGAGCGCCGCTCGAAATCGATGCGCACGATCTTTCCGGCCGCGCGCTCGCGAGCCGCGATGACGTCCGAGCCGCTCACGAGCACGTCGACCGCGGGCGCGGTCCCGAACTGCGTGCTGCGCCGGCGCTCGAGTGCGATCAGCAGTAGCTCGACCGCGAGCGACCAGCCGACGGCGCCGACGTCGAACCCGAAGCGCGGCAGCAGGTCGTCGTAGCGGCCGCCGCCGACCAGCGGAAAGCCGACCTCCAAAACGAACGCTTCGAAGATGAAGCCCGTGTAGTATTCGATATCGCGCAGCAGCGAGCAATCGACCGCGAGCCGGTGCCCGAATCCGAGTTCGTCCGCGCGGGCGAGGATGCCGCGCAGCCGCTCGATCCCCGCGCGGCCGGCCTCCGTCCGGCAGAGGTCGGTCGCGAGCGCGAGCACGTCGTCGCGGCCGCGCGTCATCACGAGCCGCACGACGCCTTCGACCGCGCGGCCGCGCGTGGCCAGCGACTTGATATCGCGGCGGGTACCGCCGTGCGCTTCGAACCCGGCCAGTCCCGCGAGGTGACCCTCGTCCCCTACCAGGGCACCCATACCGTGTTCGGCTTCCGCGGCCTGGTCCAAGGA
>CAZZZK010000445.1:0-1602 GCA_964658555.1 Vulcanimicrobiota bacterium
TGGGGGACGCGCGCCCTGCTGCCCAACCTCGGTTACGGCGTCGCGGGCTTCGCGAGGATCTCGAGCGGCGGCGCGACCTGTTCGAGTTTGCCCGCGCGCATGACGACGATGCGGTCGGCGATGCGGAGCGCTTCGTCGACGTCGTGGGTGACGAAGAGGATCGTCGTGCCGAGCGCGTCGTGGATGTGGCGCATCGCGTCCTGCAGCGAGAGCCGCACGATCGCGTCGACCGCGCCGAAGGGCTCGTCC
Source organism: Vulcanimicrobiota bacterium (assembly GCA_964658555.1). Classification (GTDB taxonomy): domain Bacteria; phylum Vulcanimicrobiota; class Vulcanimicrobiia; order Vulcanimicrobiales; family Vulcanimicrobiaceae; genus CAZZYZ01. The sequence goes on from CAZZZK010000445.1 coordinate 250, forward strand.
ATCAGCAGCACGCGCGGTTCGGCCGCGAGCGCCCGCGCGACGCCCGCGCGCTGCTGTTCGCCGCCCGAGAGCTCGCGCGGGTGCCGGTCGCGATAGCGGCTCGGGTCGAGCTGCACGAGCGCGAGCAGCTCGTCGACGCGCGCGGCGATGCGGGCCGCATCCCACCCGAGCAGCTCCGGGACGATCGCGACGTTGCGGCCGATCGTGAGATGGGGGAAGAGGCCGACCGCCTGAATCACGTAGCCGATGCCGCGCCGCAGCGTCTCGGGCGAACCGTCGCGCACGTCGCGGCCGTCGATCTCGACCGTCCCGCGGTCGGGGACGACGAGCCGGTTGATGGTCCGCATGAACGTGCTCTTGCCGCAGCCCGAGGGCCCGAGCAGAACGACGAACTCGCCCGCCGCGACGTCGAGCGAGACGTCGTCGACGGCGTTGCGGCCGGTACCGGGGTAGCTGACGACGACGTTGCGTGCGACGATCGACGCGCCGCCCGGCCGAGTCTGCGTCGCGCTCATGCGATGTGCCCTTTCAAGAACGCGCTCGCGGCGTCGGCGGGATCCCGGCGATCGATATCGACCGCCGCGTTGAGGCGGCGCATCGCCGTGTTCGTGAGGCGCGGGGCGAGCGCGTCGAGCGCCGTGGCGATCGCCGGATGCGCGGCGAGCGTCGCGTCGCGCACGACGGGCGCCGCTTGATAGTCCGGCCACACGTGCTTGTCGTCGGTGAAGACGAGCAGCCGGTCGGATTCGATCTGCGGATCCGTGCCGAACGCGACGACGACGTCGATCTGCCCCGTCTCCAGCGCGCGATACTTGAGCCCGATATCGAAGAGCCGCACCGATTTGAAGCGGAAGCCGCCGTAGACGCGCTGCAGCCCGGGCAGTCCGTCCGGGCGCGTCGTGAATTCGGGGACGGTTCCGAGCGTCAACTGCGACGCGACGGGCGCGAGCTGCGAGAGCGTCGTGACGCGATAGCGCGCGGAGATCGCCTGCGTGGTCGCGAGCGCTTCGGGATCGTCGAAGGGCGCGGCCGCGAGCCACGTGAGCGGATAGCGTTCGGCGTACGCGCGCTTCACGAACGCGTAGAGTCGTCCGGCATCGGGAATGCTACGCTCCTTGAGGATCGAGAGCAGTGCCGTGCCGGTATACTCGGGATAGAGATCGATATCGCCGCGCAGCAGCGCTTCCATCGCGACCTGCGTGCCGCCGAGCTCGAATTTGCGCGTCACCGTGAAGCCGTGGGCTTCGAGCGTCTGCGCGTAGAGTTCGCCGAGGACGAGTTCCTCCGTAAAGTCCTTCGCGCCGACCGAGATCGTGCGCGGCCCGGCGCAGCCCGCGAGCGCGCCCGCCGTTC
>CAZZZK010000446.1:0-1574 GCA_964658555.1 Vulcanimicrobiota bacterium
CGCGACGCCGAGCCGTTCGAGGACCGCGTCGAACTTCTCGCGGTCCTCGGCGAGGTCGAGACTGCGGCGATCGCTGCCGACGATGCGCACGCCGCGATCGCTCAGATCGGCCGCGAGATTGATCGCCGTCTGGCCGCCGAACGCGAGCATCACGCCCGCGGCGTTCGTCGCGCGCGCGGCGGCCTGCACTTCGTCGGCGCCGGGCGGCTCGAAGAACAGCACGTCGGAGACGTCGAAGTCCGTCGAGACGGTCTCGGGATTGTTATTGACGACGACGGCCGCGCGCCCCGCGTCGCGCAGCGCCCAGGCCGCGTGCACGCAGCTGTAATCGAACTCGATGCCCTGGCCGATCCGGATCGGCCCGCTGCCGACGACGACGATCGCTTCGCGCGCGGGCGGCCGCATCTCGTCCGTCTCGAAGCGCGACGCGTAATAGTACGACGACTTCGCCGGGAACTCGGCGGCCGCGGTATCGACCATCTTGAACGCCATGCCGCCCAGCGGATCGCCGAGCGCGTCGTTCCCCGTGAGCGCCGCGATCGCGCGGTGCGAATAGCCGCTCTCGAGCGCGTCGCGGACGAGCGTCTCGAGCTCGGGGCCGGTCGCGGCCGGGACGCGCGCGGGCGCGAATCCGGCCGCGTCCGTGCCGGCCTCGAACCGGTAGACCGGCTTCGCCGCGATCGCGCTCGCGCGGCGCGTCTCGGTGTCGGCATCGAGCGGCGTCGATCCGTGCTTCTCGACCGCACGCAGCGCCTCTTCGAGCGTGACGAGCTTCGCGAACTGCCACAGCCAGAACGAATCGATCGAGGAGAGCGCGGCGAGGCGCTCGATCGTCCAGCCGCGCTGTAACGCCGTCGCGACCGCGAACGCGCGCTCGTGCGTCGGCGCGACGATCGCGTTCTCGAGGTCGTCGTCGGTCCACGAATCGAGCGCGCCCGTCAGCGTCTCGCGGCCGAGGTCGAGCCCGCGAATCGCCTTCATGTACGCCGCGGCGAACGTGCGGCCGATCCCCATCGCCTCGCCCGTCGATTTCATCTGCGTGCCGAGTCGCGTATCGGCGCGCGGGAACTTGTCGAACGGCCAGCGCGGGATCTTCACGACGACGTAATCGAGCGTCGGCTCGTAGGCGGCTTTCGTCACGCCCGTGACCGGGTTCTCGATCCGGTCGAGCGTCATGCCGAGCGCGATCTTCGTGGAGATCTTCGCGATCGGATACCCCGTCGCTTTCGATGCGAGCGCGGAACTGCGCGAGACGCGCGGGTTGACCTCGATGATCATGTATTCGCTGCGCTCGGGATGTAGCGCGAACTGGATGTTGCAGCCGCCCTGGACGTTGAGCGCGCGGATGACGTTGATGCTCGAGGTGCGCAGCATCTGGTACTCGACGTCCGAAAGCGTCTGCGACGGCGCGACGACGATCGAATCGCCCGTGTGCACGCCGACCGCGTCGATGTTCTCCATGTTGCAGACGACGATGCAGTTGTTCGCCGCATCGCGCAGCACTTCGTATTCGATCTCTTTCCAACCGAGCAGGCTCGTCTCGACGAGCGCCTGATGCACGCGCGAGGCCTCGA
>CAZZZK010000447.1:0-1572 GCA_964658555.1 Vulcanimicrobiota bacterium
TCGTCGATGACGCGCAGCCACGTCTCGCGCGAGAGCTCCTCGCGCGGCGAGCCGAGATCGAGCGGATTGTAGCAATACGGGCATTGCAGGTTGCAGCGGTACGTCAGCTCGCAGAGCAGCGAGAGCGGATTCGCGGGGATCTTGGCCGGTGCCGGGACGGGCTCCGGGGCCGGTTCGGCGATGAGATCGATCATGAGTTCACCAGGTAGCCGCGCTCGACGAACGCGGCGATGAGTGCGCGCACGTCGCCTTCGACGGCGTCCGGTTCGGTGTCGTACGTGCGTGCGAGCTCGGTCGCGATCGCGCGTTCGTCGCGAACGCCGTCGACGAGCGCGAGGGTCGCGGCGGCGGTCTCGTTGAGCTTGACGACGCCTTCGGGAACGAGGAGCATCTCGCCGTCGGGCTGCGTGCGAAGCCGCACGCCCCGTGCGAGGCGGTACGCCGAAGTCGCGTTCATTTGAAGACGCCGCACGCGAGCGCGGTCGCGTCCATGATGCACCACAGCACGTCGCATTTAAATCGCAGCGCCGCGACGCAGGCGTCTTTCTGTTCGTCCGTCTTCGCGTGCTCGAGCACCCAGTCCAAGGCGTTATCGGCGTCGCGCTTCGCGAGCGTGAAGCGATCTTCGAAATACGCGAGCCCGGCGCGATCGATCCACGGATACTGCGCGACGATCGCGGCGACGCGCGCCTGCATCACGGGCGGCCCGAAGAGTTCGGTGAGCGACGATGCGACGGCCTCGAGCCACGGCTTGTGCCGGGCGAAATCGACGTACGCGTCGACGGCGAAACGCGTGCCGGGTTCGACGAGGCGTTCGGAGAGCACGTCGGCATCGTCGAGACCGACGGCGCGCGTGAGGCCGAGCCACTTTTCGGTGCCGCCCGGCCGCTCGTCCGTGCCGTCGTGATCGGTGATCCGTGAGATCCACAGGCGGCGATAGTCGCGCGTCGGCAGCGAGGCCAGCACGAAGGCGTCCTTCACCGGGATCGCTTTTTGATAGTAGTAGCGGTTCGCGGCCCACGCTTTGAGGCCGTCGCGATCGAGCTCGCCCGCGACGAGTTTCTTATGGAACGGATGCTTATCGTGATAGCGCTGCTCGCCGACCGCGCGAAGGCGTTCGACCAGCTCGTTGTCGACGGCAGCGCTCACCACGAGGTTCGCTCTTAGCGGGCTTCGGTGCCGAGGTACATGGTGACTTCGAAGCCGGTCGAGGTCACTTCGAAGGCGGGGGCGGTCCAGATCTTCTTCGACATGCGTGTAGCACTCCTGAAAGAACATACGACCCGATCGCGCCGCATGAAGCATCGGCGTCGGTGGATCGACGTTCGGGTTGGTGAGAATGATTCCCATTCCCTTTTGCGGTGGGACTGAGTTTCGTGAGGATTTCAGCCCTCGGCAATCTTGAACCGGCGCGTGATAGAAGAGTATGCATCTCCGGCCCATCGTCGCCGCCGCGATCGTCCTCGTCGCGGTCGCGTTCGCGAGCTATCGCGCCTTCGTCGCCCCGCCGAAGCCCGCGCTCGATTTCGGCTCCCGGACGAACGTCGCCGCAGGCACCGCGGGCGAACCCGG
>CAZZZK010000448.1:0-1572 GCA_964658555.1 Vulcanimicrobiota bacterium
TCGCCCCAGCCGCCCTCGTCGCGCTGCACCGACAGCAGCCAGGCCACCGCGCGATCGGTCGCCGCGCGGGCTTCCGGCCGCTCCGGCGCGCCGTTCGTCCGCGAACGCGGGCCGGCCGCGACGATCGAGCAGCGCGTCGCGATCGAGGCGATCGCCGGGCGGCTCGCCGCGAACGCGTTCGCCGAGATCCTCGTGCACGGCATCACCGGCAGCGGCAAGACGTTCGTCTACATCGAGGCGATCGCGGGCGCCGTCGCGAGCGGCGGCCGCGCGATCGTGCTCGTGCCGGAGATCGCGCTGACGCCGCAGACCGCACGCCGCTTCGAAGCGGCGTTCGGCGAGCGCGTCGCGGTCCTGCACTCCGGGCTCTCGGAACGCGAACGTTTCGAGAGTTGGGAGGCGGCGCGGCGCGGCGAGATCGACGTCGTCGTCGGCGCGCGGAGCGCCGTCTTCGCGCCGCTGCCGAACCTGCGGCTCGTCGTCGTCGACGAGGCGCACGAACGCACGTACAAACAGGAGAACGCCCCGCGTTACGATGCCGTCGCGGTCGCGCGCGAGCGGATGCGGCTCGCGGACGGGGTGCTCGTGCTCGGCAGCGCCACGCCGCCGCTCGAGGCGTACGCGAAGGCCCGGGCGGGCGCGATCGGCTACGTTCGGTTGGAGCGCCGCGCGACGGACCTGCCGCTACCGCGCGTCACCGTCGTCGATCTCGCGGCGGAATACGAAGGCGGCAACCGCCGGGCGTTCTCGAGCCGGCTGGTCGACGCGCTCGCGGCGCGGCTCGAACGCGGCGAGAAGAGCGTCCTCTTCGTCAACCGGCGCGGGAGCGCGTCGTTCTTACTGTGCCGCAGGTGCGGTGCCGTGCCGGAGTGCGCGCGCTGCAGCGTCTCGCTCGTCGCGCATCGCAGCGAGGGCTTACTGCGCTGCCATCTGTGCGACGCGCAGCGGCCGCTGCCGGAGATCTGCCCCGCCTGCGGCGAGGGACCGATCCGCGGCTTCGGCATCGGCACGCAGGCCGTCGCCGACGCGGCGCGCGCGCTCTTCCCGGGCGCGCACATCGTACGCATGGATTCGGACACGACCACGCGCGTCGGCGATCACGCGCGGCTCCTCGACGCCTTCGCCGAGAGCGGCGACATCCTCGTCGGAACGCAGATGGTCGCGAAGGGGCTCGACTTCCCGACCGTGACGCTCGTCGGCGTCGTCGCGGCCGATCTCGGGCTGCACGCGCCCGATTTCCGCGCCGCGGAGCGGACCTTCGATCTGCTGACCCAGGTCGCCGGCCGCAGCGGCAGGGCGATGCCGGGCGAGGCGATCGTGCAGACCTACAATCCGTCGCATCCGGCGATCCGCTTCGCGGCCGAGCACGACTACGACGGATTTGCGACGCAGGAGCTCGCCGAACGGGCCGAACTCGGCTATCCGCCGTTCGCGGAACTCGTGTACCTCGGCGTGATCGGTGCCGAGCGGGCGACGGTCGCGGCGGCCGCGGAGCGCTACGCGGCGCTCGTCCGCGGGATCGACGGCGTCGACGTCCTCGGGCCGGCTCCGTACCCCGTCGCCCGCGCGAAC
>CAZZZK010000449.1:0-1559 GCA_964658555.1 Vulcanimicrobiota bacterium
GCGCGAACGCGCCGGCACGAAGCGCCGCATCAGCGCGATGCCGTTCACCGTGCCGCCGCCGCTCGTCGCGTACGCGCACGGAACCGTCCCGCCCGAAGATCGCGGCGGATACGCCGCGCACAAGCTGATCGACGCCGTCGAAGCCGCCTCGCAGCTGCCGTTCGCCTTCGGCGCGGAGGCCCAGGATCCGGCCGCCGCCCGAGCCATCGCCGACACCTTCGATGCGGCGTCGAACCCCGGCTCTTCGAGGAGCTCCTGCAGAGCGCGCCCGCGCGCGCCGCGATCCACCTGTTCTTCGCCGAACGCGACCTCGGCAAGATCCCCGGCGTCGCGCGCGGCGGCGAGACGCGGGCGATCGAGCGCGTCGGCATCGTCGGCGCGGGGACGATGGGGACCGGCATCGCGCTCGTCTTCGCAAACGCCGGGATCGCGGCGACCGTCGTGGACGTCGATCCGGAGCAGTGCGAACGCGCGCGCGCGCGCGTCGCGCGGACGTACGCGGGCCAGGTCGCGAAAGGCAAGCTCTCGAGCGCGGAAGCCGAACTGCGCGCCGACGCGATCGGTTTCGCGAGCGACTACGCGGCGATCGCGGACGTCGATCTCGTCGTCGAAGCGGCGTTCGAAAGCCTCGCGGTCAAACGCGAGATCTTCGCCGCGCTCGATCGCGCGGTACGGCCGGGCGCGCTCCTCGCGACCAATACGTCGACCCTCGACGTCGACGCGATCGCCGCCGCGACGCGGCGGCCGCAGGACGTGCTCGGGCTGCACTTCTTCGCTCCCGCGAACGTGATGGCGCTGCTCGAGATCGTGCGCGGGACGCAGACCTCGCCCGCCGCGCTCTCCTTCGCGACCGCGCTCGCGAAACGGCTGCGTAAGAAAGGCGTGCTCTCCGCGAACGCCTTCGGCTTCATCGGGAACCGAATGCTGCTCGACTATCTTCGCGAGACGTTCTCGCTGCTCGAAGAGGGCGCCGCGCCGCGGCAGATCGACGCCGCGCTCGAAGCGTTTGGGTTCGCGATGGGTCCGTGCGCCGTCTGCGATCTCTCGGGCATCGACGTGTTCGTGAAGATCGGGGAGGCGGCGCCCGACCTCGGCTACGTGCCCTCGGAGCTGCCGCTGCGGCTCTTCGAGCGCGGGCGGCTCGGGCAGAAGAGCGGGAGCGGCTTCTTCCGCTACGAGCCGGGGGCTCGCGGGCGCGTCGCCGATCCCGCGGCGGAGACGATCGTCGCCGAGGAATCCGCGCGGCTCGGCATCGCGCGACGGACGATCGGCGACGGCGAGATCGTAGAGCGCTGTCTCGACGCGCTCGTCAATCGCGGCGCGCATCTGCTCGACGACGGCGTCGCGCTGCGTCCGGGCGACGAGGACGTCGCCTGGGTCTACGGATACGGGTTCCCGGCGTACCGCGGCGGCCCGATGTGGTGGGCGCAGACGGTCGGCCCGCGCGCGATCTTCGAGCGCGTACGCGTGCGGCACGAGCGGCTCGGCGCGCGCTGGGAGCCCGCGGCGCGTCTCGCGGCCGCGGCGAGATCGGGATCGTTCGCGGCGCCCGCGGCGGC
>CAZZZK010000450.1:0-1552 GCA_964658555.1 Vulcanimicrobiota bacterium
GCGCGAGCGCGAGCGCGAGCGCGTCCGAGACGTCGTCCGGCTCCGGCACGACCTGCAAGCCGAGCGCGAGCATCACCACGCGTTTGACCTGCTCCTTGCGGGCGGCGCCGGAGCCCGTGAGCGCGCGCTTGACGTGCGAGTGCACGAGATGCCGCACCCGCACGCCGTGCGCGTCCGCGGCGAGGCAGAGCACGCCGCGCGCGTGGCCCATCAAGACCGCGGTCGTCGGATTCTTATACGCGGTCCAGAGCTCTTCGACCACGATCACCTCGGGTCGCGTCGCAGCGATGACCGCCGTCATCCCCGCATGGAGTTCGCCGAGCCGCCGTTCGAGCGGCGCCTTCACGACCGGCGCGACGATGCCGGCCTCGACGAGGCGGACGCCGCGGTCGTCGTAATCGATCGCGCCGTATCCCGTCGTGCGCAGTCCCGGATCGATCCCGAGGATCCGCATCACTGGCCGCTCTGCGCGCCGACGAACACGGAGACGCTTCCGCCGGGCTGCAGCGGCGCACCCGCGGGAGGGTCGGTCCGGACGACGGCGCCCGGCGTCCCCTCGGTGACGAGCGTCGTCGAGCCGACCTGATAGCCCGCCTGCGAGAGCGCGGCCGCCGCATCGCCCGCCGACTTCCCGGCGACGTCGGGAACGCTGCCGGGTGCCGCGATCGAGAGCGTGACGGTCGCGTGCTTCTTCGCCTGCGACCCGCGATCGGGCGACTGCTTGAGGACGGCGCCGGCGGTCGCGCCCGGGTCGACGACGTACTCGACGTCGCTGCGCAAGCCGGCCTGCTGCAGCAGCGCCGACGCGTCGCTCGCGCTGCGTCCGCCGACGTCGGGCACGGTCACGGTCGGGAGGCCGACGCTGATCGTCACGTCCACGGTCGAGCCGGGCGAGATGCGCGCTCCCGCGGCCGGGCTCTGGGAGAGGACGACGCCGGGCGCGATCTGATCGCTCGGATCGCGCTCCGCGACCGCGATCGCGAGCCCCCGCCCGCGCAGCGAATTCGTCGCGTCGGAGAGCGTCTGCGAGGCGATATCCGGAACGGCGACGGGCTCGAGCCCCTTGGAGACCGTCAGCACGACCTCCGAACGCACGGGCACGCTCGTCCCCGGCGCCGGCCGCTGCGCGAGGACCGTTCCGCGCGGCGCCTTGTCGTAGTGGCCGAGGAAGACGGGGACGAGTTTGGCGTTGCGCAGATAACGATTCGCATCGTCGCTCGAATATTCTCGCATGTCGATCAGCGAGATGAGCGGCACGCCGGAGCTGACGTCGAGCGTCACGAGTCCGTGCACGGCGAGCTCCGCGCCCGGCGGCGGATCCTGCGCGAAGACGCGGCCGCTCGGCACGCGTTCGTTCGCCGACGCGACGATCGCCGTCCGGAAGCCCTTGCTCTCGAGCAGCTGCGCGGCCGTCTGCTGATCCTCGCCGACGACGCTCGCGACCCGCGCGACGCCGGATCCGTACAAGAGCGGCGAGCTGCGGCTCGCGACGTACCCGGCGACGATCGCCGCGGCGAGCGCCGTCGCCAGCAGCGCGTACAGCAGCGGCGGC
>CAZZZK010000451.1:0-1551 GCA_964658555.1 Vulcanimicrobiota bacterium
TCGCCGAGCTCTTTTTCGCCGCACTCGATTTCGCGGACGACGCTCGTGCGGAGCCGCCGGATTTCGCGGCGGGGGGCTTTGCGGGGGACGTCTTCGACGAGGACGTCTTCGCGCGGACCGGGGCGGTCCGCGTCGCCTTCGCGGGAGCGGCCGGTCGCGCCGGGGTCCGGTGCGGCGGCGCCTCGCCGGCCGGCGGCGCCGGGCGACCCGGTGCGTCGTCCGCATCGCCGTCGCCGGCTCGTGCGCCCGCGGCGACGGGTACGCGTCGTTCGGATTCGGTCGCCGCTTCGGGCTCGGGCTGCCGTTCCGCTTCGTCCCCATGCGGATCCGCGAGCGGAGGGGCGTGCTTCCCGTTCGACCCGCGGCTCGGGGGTGCGGACGCGCTCGGCCGGGGCGCCTCGTGCCGCGCTGCCGGCGCGACGTCGGGTGTGGGCGCGACGTCCGCGGTTTCCGCTTCGGGCGCGGCGTCCGCTGCGACGGGGAGCCGCTCCTCGTCCGCGTCCGTCTCGGTTCGCGAAGCGGCGGCGGCTGCGTCCGGTTCGGCTGCGGAGGCGCCCGGCCGATCGTCCGCGGCCGCCCCGTTCTTGGCGGCGGCCGCCGCGGCGAGCGCGGCTTTCGAACGCGAGGGCCGTTTGCGCTTGGCGGGCGCGGCCGCGGCGTCGCTCGCCGCCGCGGCGGGCACGGCGGCGGATTCCGGCTCGGCCGGCGGGGCTTCGACGCGTTCTTGACCTTCGATCCGCTCGGCGGGCGCGAGCGTGCCGTTCCGGGCGGCGGGCGCTGCGGCCGGCTCGTCCGTCGCCCGCAGCGCCACGTGCGCGAGGCGGCCCGCGATCGGGAACGCGATCTCGTTGATCTCCGCGCGATCTAGGAGCTCGAGCACGTCGGCGAAGGCCCGGCCCTGGTCTTTGGGACTGTGCGCGTCGGAGCCGACCGCGACCATGACGCCGCGTTCCTTCGCTTTGCGCAGCAGCCGCTCGTGGAGCTGGCGGTAGCGGGCGAGCTGCCGCTCGTCGTCGACGTAGAATTTGTAGAGGTAACGCGAATTGATCTCGATCGCCATGCCGCGCTCGAGACACGCGGCGAGGACGCGATCCTCGTACGCTTCGAGCGTCGCTTCGTCCGGCCAATGACCGAATTTTCCCGGCACGTAGAAGTGGGCGACGATGTTGCCGGGCAGCTTATCGATCGCGTCCACGAGCGCCTCGATGTAGAGTTCCCACGTCCGGTCGGTACCGACGACGTCGTAGAGATCGCGGAATTCGGGGTTGTCGAAGGGCCACTGCCATTCGCCGTGCTGCGGATGATCGATCGTGAGGAAGTGGATCGAGCGGACGATCCCGTCGGGTCGCATCGCATCGACGATGTTTTGGACGTCGGGACGATTGCGCGGATCGTTGTCGACCTCGGCGCCGATCGAGAAGCGCATCCCGCGCCGGAGCCCCTCGGAGACGACCGCGGCGTGACCGACCTCGACGCCGGCCGCCTCGGCCGCGCCGTACAGATCGCCCGCCTGCGCGAGCTTGAGCGCGCGCCGAACGAGATTGACCGCCG
>CAZZZK010000452.1:0-1544 GCA_964658555.1 Vulcanimicrobiota bacterium
CCGGCTCGAGCGCGCGCATTACGACTACGCGTACGCGGGCGAAAATCTCGCGCTCGGGCAGGACGCGACCGAGGCCGCCCGCGCGCTCTGGTCGTCGCCCGAACATCGCGCGAACACGCTCGAACCCCACTACCGGCGGATCGGTATCGGCGCCGCTCAAACGGCCGCGGGCGAGATCTTCGTCGTCGACTTCAGCGACTGACGCGCCGCAGCGGTTTGAGCGCGACGTAGACGCCGACCGCGAGTGCGATCGCGCGATCGTCGAGCGGCGGAACGGGCGTGCGCGAGCAGATCGACCACGTCGCGTAGTATCCGCGAAGCGCGCGCACGAACAGATCGACGTTGCCGTAGCGCGTCCGTTGACGGGCGGCCGCCGCGCGGGCGAAATCCGCGAGTTTGTGCTCGAGACGCTCGAACGCCGCGGCGTCGAAGAGCGTCGGAGAAGCGATCGCGGTGCCTGCGTGTCCCATGTCCGGAGTCTACGGTTTACGAGGGCCAACATCGTGGCACAGTACGCAGGGCCGCGTCACGACGACGCGTTATCATCCCGCTCGCGACGTACACGCGAACGCATTCGTAAGGAGACAAACGTGAAGACGCTTCTCGAGATCCTGCTCTCACTCGTCCTGCATCCGATCGCGCTGATCCTGATGCTCGTCAATCTCGTCGGCCGAACGGATATCGGCGGTAGTACGAAGATCGTCTGGGCGCTGATCGGCCTCGTCTGGGGCATCGGCCCGATCCTGTACTTCACGATCGGCGGCGGCGAGCTCTGGTAGCGGACGCCGAACGAGCGTAGGTCCGCGACGCGGAACGGCGACGATCATGCAATCGATCGGCCGCAGCACCTCATTGGGAACGCTGCCGGAGGTGCATCCCGAGTGCGCCGTCTCCGTCGCGATCCCGGCCTCCGACGAGGCCGACTTCATCGCGACGACGCTCGCCGCATTCGAACGTCAGCGCGAGCTCGACGGCGCGCCGCTCCCGTTCGAGCGCTTCGAACTCGTCGTGTTCGCGAATCGCTGCCGCGACGGTACGGCCGACCGCGCGCGAGCCTTCGCCGAGCGGCGGCCCGGCTTCGCCGTCCACGTCATCGAGGACGGGACCTCGGATTGGACGCCCCACGTCGGCCACGCGCGCGGCACCGTCATGGACGTCTCGGCGGCGCGGATGTCGTCGGGCGGTCGCGGCGGCATCGTCGCGACGACCGACGCCGATACGATCGTCTCCCACGACTGGCTCGCGCGGACGATCGCGCATCTCGACGAGGTCGACGCGGTCGGCGGCCACATCGTCCCCGCGGCGGCGCGGACGCCGCTCGAGCGAAGCGCGCTCTCACTCGAACGGCGGTACAAACGTGCGATCGTGCGGCTCGAAACGCTGCTCGATCCCGATCCCGACGATCCGTGGCCGCGGCACGGCAACCATCAGGGCGCGAGTCTGGCCGTCCGCGCCGCCTCGTACGCGCGATCGGGCGGCGTCCCGCGGCTCGCGGTCCTCGAGGATTTCGAACTGTACAAGGCGTTGCTGCGTAGCGGTAGTTC
>CAZZZK010000453.1:0-1527 GCA_964658555.1 Vulcanimicrobiota bacterium
CATGACGTACGGTGCGACGCGCGCCGTCGACGGCGTCGATCTCGACCTCGCGCCCGGCGAGATCCACGCGCTCTGCGGCGAGAACGGCGCCGGGAAATCGACGCTCGCCGCGATCGCGACGCGTACCCTCGTGCCGACGTCGGGCAACGTCGTCTCGAACGGCGCGGCCGGGCTCGTGCATCAGCACTTCGAACTCGCCGGACGGCTCCGCGTCTGGGAGAACGTCGTGCTCGGCAACGAACCCCGGCGCGGCCCGCGCCTCGATGCGCGAACGGCGCGCGAGCGCGTGCGCGAGCTCGGCGAACGCTACGGACTCGCGGTCGATCCCGACGCGGTCGTCGAAACGTTGCCGGTCGGTATCGCGCAGCGCGTCGAGATTCTCCGCGAGCTGCTGCGCGAGCCGAACGTCCTCGTGCTCGACGAACCGACGGCCGTGCTCGCGCCGCTCGAGATCGCGTCGCTGTTCGCGGCGTTACGCGCGCTCGCCGCGCGCGGTATGGCGATCCTCGTCATCACCCACAAACTCTACGAGGTCATCGATCACGCGCCGCGCGTCTCCGTCATGCGCGCCGGTCGCATCGTGCTGCGCGCCGAGACGGCGCGCACGAGCGAGCGCGAGATCACGCGGGCGATGATCGGCAGCGATCTCCCGCCGCTCGCGGCACGGATCGCGATGCCGCCGCGGCGCGCGTTCGAGGCACGTTCGCTCGCCGCGGGCCAGGGCGCCCACGCGCTGCGCGACGCGAGCTTCGCGGTCGGCGCGGGCGAGATCGTCGGGATCGCGGGCGTCGAGGGAAACGGCCAGACGGCGCTCGCCGACGCGATCGCGGGGACCCTCGCGTACCGCGGCACGCTCTCGCTCGACGGCACGATGCTCGCGGGCCGGGGCCCGCGGGAACGCATCGCCGCGGGCGTGCGCGTCATCCCGCAGGATCGGCGGCGCGAGGCGCTCGTGCTCGACTGGCCGATCGCCGCGAACGTCGCGCTCGGCGATCACGCGCGGCCGCCGCTACGCCGCGGACCGCTGCTCGATCGCCGCGCGACGGCGACGCTCGCGCGCGGGATCGTGCGCGATTTCGACGTCCGCGCCGCATCGATCGAGACGCCCGTTCGCGCGCTCTCGGGCGGCAATCAGCAGAAGGTCGTCGTCGGCCGCGCGCTCGCTCACGAACCGCGCTTCGTCCTCGCGTATCAGCCGACGCGCGGGATCGACGTCGGCGCCGCCGCCCTCGTGCACTCGCGGCTCGTCGAAGCGCGCAACGCCGGAACCGCCGTGCTGCTCATCAGCTTCGAACTCGACGAGCTCTTCGCGCTCTGCGATCGCATCGTCGTGCTCTTCCGCGGCACGATCGCGGGCACGCTCGAGCGCGACGCCTTCGACCGCATGCGGATCGGCGCGCTCATGATCGGCGGGACGGCGTGAGCCGCTACCGCGGACCGCTCGGGCTCGCGCTCGGCCTCGCCGCGATCGCCGCGGCCGCGATGGCGATCGCGGGTGCGAATCCGCTCGACGGATTCGCGGCGCTG
>CAZZZK010000454.1:0-1525 GCA_964658555.1 Vulcanimicrobiota bacterium
CGACCGCCACCCGTCCCAACGCGTGCCGCTCGAACGCGGCCGCCGCGGCCGCCACCGTGATCGCGCCGGCGAGCTCGGCGAGCGTTCCGGCGAGGGTGACGCCGCCCGAGAGCCCCGCGGCGACGGGCTGCAGCGTGACGATCGAGACCGGCGCTTGGTTCGCGAGAACGCCGATCTCCGTCCCCCACGTGTCGGCGGCCGCCGCGGCGAACGCTCCGGCGAATGCGAGACGCGCGCGCGGATAGCGGAGCGCCGCGAGCGCGCACGCCGCGGCGATCGCGCCGTTCGCCCCGACCTGTCGCGCGTCGCGCGGGCCCGTCTTCTCGACGTCGGCGAGCGTCGCGCGTTTGCGTGCGCGTCCGACGCGCGAGAGCGCGACCGAAGGAACGAAGAAGGCGAGCAGGACGGCCGCTCCGGGTGCCCCGAGCCCGGCGACGGTCGCCGTTCCGACCGCCCATGCGGCGAAGGCTCCCGGGCGGTCGAGCGCGTGGGCCCGGTGCGCGGCGAGGGCGACGGCGCCGGCCGAGACGAGGCCGGCGGCGGTGCGGGCGATCATCGGTACGCGTTCACGAGGGCGTGCGCCGCATCGGCGATCGGTGCCCCGGACGCGCCGGGCGCGGCGAGCCCGACGATCACGTACCGATCGCCGCCCGCGAGCGTCACGAGCCCGGCGTCGCTCGATTGCGCGGCGTCGGTCTCGTGGGCGAGGCTCGCCCGGCCGTACGGGATCCCCGCGTCGATCAGCGTCGCCCCGCGCCTCACACGGCCGAGCATCTCGAGAACCTCCGTCGTCGAGGTGTAGAACAGGTATCGCCCCTCGGCGAGGCCGTCGACGAGCGTCGCGACGGCGTTCGGCGTCCCCGTCGGGCTCGCCGCGTCGAGCGCCAGCCCGCGGATGCCGAGCCGTTCGAAGATCGCCTGCGCCGTCCGCGCGCCGCCGATCTTCGCGAGCACGAGGCCGCGCGCGGTCGCGTCGCCGTCGACGAGCATCGCGCGTACGAGCTCCCAATACGCATAGTTGACGCCGCCGTTCGGATGCGCGCGCGCGATCGGGCTCCCCGCGCGCAGATCCGCCGCCCGGACGAGGACGCGTTCGTCGAGCGAATAGCGGCGCTGATCGGCGAGCCGGTACGCGGCCATCGCCGTCGCGACGTCGGCGATCCCGCCGAGCGGGAACGGATCGTCGCCGTGCGCCGAGACGCGCTGCTCGTGCGCGAGCTCGATCGTCGCGAAGCCGATCGTCCCGGTCGGCGCCGCGGAGAGCGCCGTCAGCACGGTCTGCAGGCGGGCGATCCGCTCGGGCCCGGAGGGCTGCGTCGGCGCGGGGGCGGGCTTCGTCGGCGCGGGCGAGGGCGAGGGCGCCGGGCGCGGCCGCGCGCCGAGCGGTGCGGCCGCCGCGAGCGCGCAGACGAGTGCGAGCGAGACGGCTCCGAGTTGTCGGCGCACGCGCGGCTAGGTCGCGACGGGTGCCGCGTCGAGCGCGGCGATCTCCCGACCCAGCCGCGCGGTCTCAGCGGCGACGTCG
>CAZZZK010000455.1:0-1520 GCA_964658555.1 Vulcanimicrobiota bacterium
GCTGGTGTCGTGCGTGTGGAAGTGGATCGGGATCCCGATCTCCGCCTTGAGCGCCGTGAAGAGACGCCGCGCGGCCTCGGGCTTCAGCAGCCCCGCCATGTCTTTCACACCTAAAATATGCGCGCCCGTCGCCTCGAGCTCTTTCGCGAGCGCGACGTAGTAGGCGAGATCGTATTTCGTGCGTGCCGGGTCGAGGAGATCGCCCGTGTAGCACATCGCCGCTTCGCAGAGTTTCCCGCTCTCGAGCACCGCGTCGATCGTGACGCGCATGTTCTCGACCCAGTTGAGCGAGTCGAAGATGCGGAAGACGTCGATCCCCGCGAGCGCGGCGCGCTCGATGAAGTAGCGCACGACGTTATCGGGATAACTCGTGTACCCGACGGCGTTCGCACCGCGCACGAGCATCTGCAGCATCACGTTCGGAACCGCTTCGCGCAGCGTCGCGAGGCGCGACCACGGATCTTCGCGCAGGAAGCGCATCGCGACGTCGAACGTCGCGCCGCCCCAACACTCGAGCGAGAAGAGCTGCGGCAGCCGCTGCGCGTACGCGGGCGCGATCCGGGCGAGATCGCGCGTGCGCATCCGCGTCGCGAGCAGCGACTGATGCGCGTCGCGCAGCGTCGTATCGGTCACGAGGACGCGCCGCTCGGCGAGCATCCAGGCCGCGAACTTCTCCGGCCCGAGCGCGAGCAGTTCGTCGCGCGTCCCGCGCGCGAGCTCGCGGCCGGGGAGCAGCGGCACGCGCGGCTCGGCGCGGACCTCCGCGGCCGGGCGGCCGCGCACCTCGGGATTCCCGTTGACGATCACGTCGCCGACGAAGTTGAGCAGGCGCGTCGCGCGGTCTCGGCGCGGGCGAACGTCGAGCAACGATGCCGATTCGTCGAGGTAGCGCGTCGTGACGTCGCCGCGCGCGAACGTCTCGTCGGAGAGCAGCGCGTCGAGGAACGCGACGTTCGTCGCGACGCCGCGCACGCGAAACTCGCGCAACGTCCGCAGCATGCGCGCGCGCGCCTCCTCGAAGTGCGGCGCCCAGACGGTTACCTTTTCGAGCAGCGAATCGTAGAACGGCGTGATCACGGCACCGGCGTACGCCGCGCCGTCGAGCCGCACGCCGAAACCCGTCGCCGGCCGGTAGACGGAGATCTGGCCGTACGTCGGCATGAAGCCGTTCTCCGAATCCTCGGTCGTGATGCGGCACTGCAGCGCGTGGCCGCGCGGCGAGATCTCCGCCTGCGCCGGGACGCCGCTCTCGGACGTGCCGATCTCGCGCCCCGACGCGATCTGGATCTGCGCCTTGACGAGATCGATCCCCGTGACGAGCTCGGTGACGGTATGCTCGACTTGGATGCGCGGATTGACTTCGATGAAATACGCGCGCTGCGCGTCGAGATCGACGAGGAATTCGACCGTCCCCGCGTTGTCGTATCCGACGGCGCGCGCGAGAGCGAGCGCCGAGCGGTACATCTCGTCCCGGAGCGCGGGCGCGAGGTGCCGGGCCGGCGCCTCTTCGACGACCTTCT